>NZ_JBBMXG010000012.1:0-149008 GCF_037996705.1 Xenorhabdus bharatensis
ACAGAAGTTTGTTTCTGAGATGTTAGATACCGTGATTGAGAGCAGTAAAGAATAAGCGAAGAGATAACGCGGTGATGGCAGGGGGCAACCTGCCAACGCCGCTCACCACAAGCAACTAACAAGGAGTTGAATGATGGCTAAGGTGCATTCTAAGCAAAACCGTGCGGTAAATAAAGCCGCCAGAACAGAACGTTATTACACCGTGGGATACGTGCCGCAAAATGACAAAACCAGTGCCCCGCCTGCGATACACCTTAAAGGGCGATGGCTTAAGCAGGCCGGATTTGAGATTGGTGGCACACTGACTGTTAAAATTATGGATGGCTGTCTGGTGCTTATTCCTGACAGCGACGACACCCGCACCATGAAGCAACAGTACCAACGCCAGCAAAACCAGCTCAGTGAGATTAAGCTGCGGATGCGGGAACTGATTGGGGATTATCGGGCGGGATAAAAGATTTTATTTCAAAAAACAAGCCAGATTTTTCTGGCTTGTTGCTTATTAATATAAATAGCGATTATAAATCCTCTATAGCTTCTCTTATTTCTGTTAAAAGAAACTCAGCATAGCTATCTGCAATGATATTTTTGACACCATCTCTTTTGAAAGATAATTCAGTTTCGACAACAACAGCCTCTCCTGTCTTTCCTATGGTATTGGTATCAATAGAATAAGAGGGACCATATCCTGATGATTTTATTTTAATCATTCTTGAATCAATATCGCCTAAATTTCTCGCTCCCATTGTTGCAAATAAAACACAGGGAACTTGATTTTCATTGATACCTTTTTTAGTGATCCCATAATAATCATCTCCACCGAAAGAAAGCATTCCATATTTTTTTAAAAAAGCTTTGTATGATTCAGGAAAAGTAACACCAAGTAATGACTCAAATTCCCTAATGGTATCGATATCAACACCGCCACTAGAAAGAATTTCTTCCCCGCTTGCCATCATTTCTTTTTCAATTAACTCTATATAACTCATCGCTTCCTTCCTCTTAAGGAATTAAAAAGTCCAGCGCTCTTGCTTTCCAATATTTTTTCTTCCAGCGGTTAAATGGGCGCCTGTTCATTGATGGTGGTGCACTATTATATCTACGCCTTACACCATCAGGGCCAACCCACGTTTTATCCCACTGATTAGAGAACATATGTAACTTACGATCATACTTACTATGAGTACTACTCAAAATTTCAGCCATTGGACCGGGTTCATCTTGAGTGACGTGATGAAGGTTTATTTCATAACCATCTTTGCCTACAGGAGCGATCCCTTCCTGCATTCGTTTAATATTTGTTCTCCCAAGGTTGTCTACACGATTAGGATCAAATAACTGATTATTTTGATAAACTTTTCTTCCAACGACATTTTTAGCCGTCCAACATCCAGCCAGCCCTAGTGGATCGAACCAAATCGTCGGATTTCCAACGTAAGCATACGGATTCTCCCCTCCGGCTAAACCGATAGGGTCGGGTGTCAGATACTGCCCTGCCACCGGCGAGTAATACCGGAACCGGTTGTAGACCAGTCCGCTCTCCTCATCCAGCCACTGACCGGCGAACTTGAGGCCCGGATTCAGTTCCGCATTTTCACCCAACACCCCCAGACGCAGCCCGTACAGGCTTTGCGGCGGTTGCCGCCAGACCCGGTGCCCCGCTTCATCAAACAACGCCAGCGGTTCGCCCGTCGGGGCACAGACCGCGTACTGTGTCTGAATTTTTCCGGCGATAAGTTCATGCCGATTTTCCGGGTTCAGGCTAAAAAACTGCACCTGTTGAGCTACCAGTTGCCAGCCGTCGAACACCAGATGGCGGATGCTGTACAGCCGGTTGTGCCGGTACTCGCGGATTTCCGCCGGCACATCGCCATCCCACAGATAGGTGGTGCGCTGGCCTGACCGCTCGCACACCTTCTCGATACGCCGCCCGAACGCGTCATAGCGATAATCCCACTGCTGGCCGCCCGGCGTCTGCACCCCAATCAACTGGTTCTGGCTGTTCCAGCGGAACTTGGTGAGCTGGGCACGGTGGCCTTCCTGCCACAGCTGCATCGCGGTCATCCGCCCCGCATCATCATACTCAAACAGATGTTGCCCGAGCTGGCGTAACCGGTGGCCTTTCTGGTACAGCCGTTCTCCGTCAATGTCATGCAAGCCGTCAAAACGGCGCGCAGGATAACCAGAGGCATCATATTGATAATGCTCTCGCAGCCGTTCGCCTTCACTGACGGAGGTTACTTGTCCATTGCCGTTGACAACATAACGTAAACATTCCCGTTCATCATTCGCTGCCACCAGATTCAGTGCGGCATCATAGCGATATTCCCTGTCCAACCCAGCTAGCGTTGGCTGGGGGATATCTGCCACCTCATGGGCTTCAAAGAATTCGGTATTACGCCCAGCACGTTGTGTGGTCAACTGCCCCATCAGGGTATGTTCTTGGTGCAGGATAAAACCTTTGTTCGAGGAGCGGCGGCATTCATTCGCCTCCACATCCCGTTCAATGTTCAGGCGATGATCGCCACTTATCCTAAGCCGTTTCAGTTCTCCGGCTTTGTTGACCCCCATCTCAGTCTGCCATTCCTGCCCGTCCTGTACCAGCACAATGCGCTGATGAGTAAAGGCATCTGGATACTCATGACTGATTTGCCCGTACGCCTGATATTCCTTCACGAGTCGTCCCTGCTCGTCATATTCAAAGCGCAGAGGGATGGTACCCAGTGCAGCTACTTCCAGTAGCCTTCCCATCGGATCATAGCACCATGTTGTAGTACCTTCCGGTGTTTCCATCTCCGTCAGTTTACCATTATCATCATATCGATAGCGGGTAATTTGCCCTAAGGCGTCGCGCTTCTCGGTACAGTTGCCGTTACCATCATAAGCGTAATGCCACTGGGTATCTGAGTAATCAGTCTCTGTTATCACCCGCCCATCTGCATCTAATGTATAACGGTAGCGTTCACCCAGAGGATTAATCACTTCAATCAATTGTAGGCTATTTTTGTCGTAGCGATATTCCCATCGATGACCTTCACCATCTACCCGTGCCACAGGCAGGTCAAAGGGGCCGTATTCCAAACTCCACGCAACCCCACGTGCATCCGTCCATGTCGTTAGATTACCGTGGCGATCATGGCGTAATCGCTCTCGGCTATTGTTGGGGCGATGGCTCAGGGATATGCGGTGGTGACGATCATATTCCCAACTCCACTGTGCTCCACCGCCTGTTTTGAGGTGCTGCAACCTGTCCTGACGGTCATATCCCAGTGTCAGGTTGCGGTTCTCCTCGTCGAACAAGGCCGTCAACCTGTGATTGGCATCGTATTCCTGAGTACGTTTGCGTCCATCACTGTCTTCAATGGCAGTTACTAGCCCAAATTCATTACGAGTCAGTGTCGTTTCACTACCGTCCGGTGCAACAAAGCGCGTGGGTTGACCTTGGTCATCGTAGTGTTGCATCCATTTCTGGCCAGATGGAGCCATGACTTGCACCAGTCGATCCTGCTCATCATAGTCATATTCCCACATATCCCCCATTGCATCGGTGAATACCGTCACCAGCCCAGTGTCCGCCAGATACTCCAACGTAAAAGTTTGGCCTTCCGGCAGGATCTTACGCGTTAAGTTCCCCCAATTATCGTATTCATAACGGGTGATGTGGCCACATGGGGTTATTTCCTTAGTAACCAATTGTTCTGCATTGTAGTGCCAGGTAGTAACATACCCGTCCGGGTCAATAACCCGGGTGATCCCCGGCTCATATTCAAATCGTCCCGGATAGTAACCGCCGCTGCCCACGGTATAAATACAACGCCCCTGCGTATCATACTGATATTCGACTGCGGTTTGGTCACCGTCCGACCAACGACTGATAAGCCCCTGATCATTGTATTCATAGAACAGATGAAAATGTTGAGTACTGTCAGCATCTGCCAACCAACCGTTATCATGGTAGCCATAGCGTACCATTACTTCATCCTGTTCGTTATCACTGCGGCGTATCTCTTCCAGCTGGCCGTCTTCACGGTACAGCAACATCAGCTCAGGGCCATCACTGTGAGTGACGCTGACCAAACGATTCTCGTTACTATAGTGGAATTGGATCTGGTTACCGTATACATCTTTCAAGGCACCCAGTTGCCATTGAATCCCACCGTCTTCGGTCGGCACTGGTACAGTAAAGTGCTGGCTGACCGGATTGTTACGCTCCTGCAAACAAAACCCTGTTCCCTCACGACTCAGCATGAAGGCGGGATGCTCTGGATTTCGGCTACGCTGTTCATGAGGCATCAGAACAAAGTAAAGGCATGCGCCTTCAGTGGTACGTATGGTTATCTGATCACCATTAACTATTGCGCTACCAGAAAAAGTGTCAGTCCAGTTTTCACCCAATAACCCTCGTTCACCCGGCGACCAACTGCGCATAAAAGTGAGTGGAATGGTTTGCCCTAATTCGAGATCAATGCGCTGGTCAAACAGCATGCCGGTTGTTACGTCAATAGGGTCTTTACAGAAGAAACGCTTGGTGGCTTCTAGGTAACGTTTTGCACCCTGTGTCTCATTGTAACCGCGCCTCGCACTATGATAGCGTTCAGATAAGTCATTTTTGACTGACTTTCCTGCTGTAGTGGCTCCTTTTTTTGTGCCATTCAATACCTTAGCTGAGCCGTTTTTCATACTGCGTCCGGCATTACTGATACGGTTTCCAGCCTGCTTGACACGATTTTTGGCGTTTGCAGCCACCTGTTTTACATGATTTTTTGCCGCACTAGCTGCTACTTTTGCTCCAGCTTTAGCCCCTTTTGCTGCACTTTGAGCGGCCCATTTAGGGTTTTTGGCCGCTTTTTGTGCCCACGCTTTCGCGTTCTTCGCGGCAAGTTTGGCACCAGCCACTACCGCCTTCGCATCGCGGACGGTGTTTTTGGCCTCTTTCACTGCCAGCCTGAATAGCGCTTTTCGTCCTCCTTTGGTCATCAGCTTTAAGCCGGCTTTCAGCAGACCCCGCTGGGGCGGCACGATAAACTCTACCGCCACCAGCAGTGCTCTCTGCCAGGGCGAAAACTCTTCTTCTACGTCTATGTAAGTGCCCTGCCCGGAGCCAATAAGAACGGTACTTGCACCGCCCTTTATGGTCGCCCCGCACACCAATTTATCCCCCTCGCGTGCGGCAGCCTGACTGTTGATAAACACAGTTTCGCTACCTTGTGCAATCAATACCTTGAGATGTTTACTGCAACCTGATTTATCAACTTCAGCACGAGCCGCATCTTTTCCCTCGATTTTGACGTTTTCTGATCCCGACATCAGCATCCCATCAGGAGAACAGACACTATCGCACATTCGTGTCACAGCAGCGCTTGCACTGGCGATAGTTCCGGCCATTTTTGCAACAAGATAGCCACCGACGAGTAAACCTCCGATCGGCCCTAACAAAAGGCCAACAGCCCCGATAACCGCAGCCGCAATAAGGGCACCGGCGACGACTCCCGCTAATGCCGCCAGAAAACTACTATGCTGGATTGGGTCACCGATCCGGGCCGCTTTCGGCCCATTGCCGCCCTTGGCTGATGCAGTGCCAGCTCGAACTGCCGCCATCCGAGCGGCTCGAACAGCCGCTCCTTCCAATAATCCCATGGCTGACCCCCTGTCAGACAGCGTTAAAACTGCTCACCACTTGCAGCAGAGTATTACGCCGACTTTCGTTAAATGGCTGCGTGGAAGTCAAATTAAAAGCCAATAATTGATCTCCCCGAATTTGTAACACCACGATCTGGTGCATCTCTCCTTCCGGGCTTTGCCAATGATAATCCAACCGCCATGCCAGCTCGCCGCTCAGTTCCATTTGCGAACGTCCCTGCTCCTGATACCCCGGTAAGTGAGTGACAAATTGACTCAGTGTCTCTTCGTAAAAACTGGCGTGATCGACTCCCTCAGGCACCGGTGTGCGGTTAATCACTAGATTCGCTCCGCTTTCGTCTGGCAGGACAAACACGTGCATCGACTCATCGCGCCAGTCAGCTGGGATCATCAGGGTGCCTTCTTTCATTGGGTAAGCTTGTGCGTTCATGGAGTTTCCTTTTTCTCTTTATTTATTAGTGATAATAGCGGGATAAATCCGCCGTTAATTCAAGGTGATAAGCGTGCCGTTGATAAACACCCCTTCGGCATTCATCAAAATCGTGTTGTTGTTAAAGGCCAGCGCGATACCTTCAGTATCCAGCTGGATTTGACTGCTCCCAACCATCAGAGTGATCGCATTGGTCGCTTTATAAAACTGAGTACCCGGCTCTTCCCCTTTCGCTCCCTCCGTCACAACAACAACCGAACTGGCTGCTGTACTGCGAGTCTGGCAAATTTCTTCCGACAGATTGCCTTCTTCCACCCTTTTAGCTTCATGGCCTTTCTGAATCGTCAGCGTCCTATTGCCCTTTTCCACCACCAGGCTCTGGTTGTCTTTCACCAGCGTGCTCATATCCTTCTGCGCATGCATGGAAAGCAGCTCGCTGCCTTTTGCATCTTCAAACAGCAGTTCGTTATAGCCTTCGCCTTTGTGGGTTTTGGAGCGGAATGCCATCTGGGTTTTGCTGCCCGGTAGGCCGCCCGGCGGGATATTGCTGGCATGATAGGTACGACCGGTGACGATGGGCTGATCCGGGTCGCCGTGCAGGAAATCCACGACGACTTCCTGTCCGATGCGTGGTATCGCCAGCATTCCCCAGCCCTGTCCTGCCCACGGTTGAGTCACCCTGATCCAGCAAGAGCTTTGATCGTCGCTGCGTCCGTAACGATCCCACGGGAACTGGAGGCGAATGCGGCCGTATTGGTCACAGAAGATTTCTTCCCCTGCCGGGCCGACGACTTTGGCAATTTGAGGGCCGTCAATCACGGGTTTCGGTAAGGGAGTCGGGCGCCAGCTCTGGTTGTGGCGGATAAAGTGGAAGTGGCTATGCAGTGTTGTCCCCGTATCACCACTTGCAGTTTCCCGTGCTTGCGGCTGGCTGCCTGAGTGGCTCGCCCCCACGACCTGCCACGGTTGGTTAAGATCAAGGCGCGGGTGGTTATACAGAGTGAATAAACGGCCCGGTTGGATGGCGATAGCGTTACCGCAGCCCTGTCCCATCACGGCATCGTTGCGTAGAGCTTCAAGGCGGTAGCGGGTGAAGGCTTCACCGTGGGTTTCATCTTTAAAACGACCGGGATAGTCGTAATGCTCGTAATACATCTCCTGTAAGGTGTCTTCCTTCATCTCTGCCCGGAATTCAGCGGGCCATGCCGGGTTTTTGAAGGTGTAGTCTTTCAGTTGCACCTGTGCCGGTCGTACCTGTGCGCTGCATGTCAGGCTGCTGATAGCAGGTTCTCCAATAGTGCTGACGCCACCGGGCTGATAAGGAAGGACGATGCCCGGCGGTACAGAACCGGCATCATCAGCAAAAACCAGCGTATTACGGCCATTACCGCATTCAAAGAAGTAGAAAATTCCCTCTTCTGCGGTTAAGCGTTGTAGGAAGTTAAAGTCACTTTCCTGATACTGAACACAGAATTCACGCTCAGGGTGAGGATGACGCAGGCTGAATATGACATCACGGATACCGTGTTCTTTCAGGATAGTGGTGATAATGGTCTGAATATCTAACTGCTGAAAAATACGCGAGTTCTGTCTCAGGGTCGTGCGCCACAAGTCAGGGCGGATACTCATCTGGTAAGTGGTCTGGTGCAACCCGGTATCACCCTGCTCAAAGCGGGAAACGATCCCTGTGATACTGCGCTGTTCAACACCATCCTGCAAAATGGTCAGCGTGGCGGTGCGATCCAAAACTGTCGGAAAGTCGATGGCAGGATCGGCACTCGCCAGCCCGACACTCAGATTGAATGGCTGAGAAAAACTTTCATTCAGTGCGAAATCGGTGACAACAAAAGTCTGCGGCGGTAAGCCTCCGGCGGTTAACGTAAATTGCAGGCCACTGGGGTTACTGCCTCCGCCGCCCAATAATGCGCTGGCTTGTTGCAAGGCTTTAGCCGCTGCGTTATGACCGCTTGCTGCCTGCTGCGCTAATCCCTGACCACCTGATGTTCCCTGTCCGCCTGTAATTCCCTGTGTATGCGGAAGCGCCTGACCACTACTTTGTCCGCTCCCCCCCAACATACCCGCGGCTTGCTTGGCCATTTGAGCGGCCTGTTGCCCCTTTTGCACAAGGGCCTGTCCTTTCTGCAATTTAGCTATGCTCTTCTTAATTGACATAATATGTCTCCCTGATTGTTCGCCACTTACATGTTTGTATGTTTGGTGGCACGGTCACGCTGTTCAGTTACATGACGCAGGCGGTCATAACGGCCGAGCAGCGCGTTAAAACGGTCATCAATTTCTTTCATCAGCACAGGAGAAACAGCTTCGCCTTTTTCCGCATGCACATTCAGCTGTCGCAGCAATTCTTCCAGCGGAATTTCGCTGCCGTGGTTGCGCTGAATGTCATAAATGGCGGTTTTGAGGTAAGAAAGGGTGAAGCTGCCACGCGTGCGTTCCTGCAACAGAATTTTGTCGGCTAATTGTTGGAGTTGATCGCGGGTGCTGTACCAACTGCCTTTTAACGGTACGCTATCGATGCGGATGGTCATCTGCTGTTGCCAGTTGCGAGTCGCGTTAACTTGTTCCGCTACTTGTGGCCACTGTTTTTCTGCTGTTGCAGTCAGTGTTCGTGCAGCATCCCATGTTGCCAGCGGAGGTGTTTCCGCCAAGCGATCAAGCTGGGCGGCGTAGTTTGCCAGTGTTGGCTGAGACAACCATGCCAGTCGTGAACCCGCCGGCTGTTCTGTTATGGCGTTCAGTTGCTGTTGCAGCGGTTTATAGAATAAGAGCCAGCTCCCTACCAGCACCAACAACCCCAGAAATGCCCCAATTCCAAAGCCCTGCCATGCGGTCAGCCCGCGTTGTGGCTGTTCTGGAAACTGTACCCTGACCCGCTGCTGGCTTTCTTCCGGTGCAATTTCGGGTTGCGGCTGTGGTGGTGGAGAAGGCGGTGGTGTTTCCGGCTCAGAGTCAGATTTAGACAGATAAACCAACGGCGGCATTTTCACCGGCTGTTGTGCCGGTTTCGCAGCCTGACGCGGTTTTTCCAGTTTTTTCGCTGCATTCTGGAAGAACCACAGCAGGTTCTCCACTCTCGGTAAACGTTTCAAATCAGATTGTTGTAGCTGATCAATGATGAGCTGGAGTGCCCGCTCAGCGCGGTAAATCATCCGCAAATCATTGGCGGCAAAATCCAACTGGCGCAGGACACTCCCCGTCCGGGTGTGGAACCATTCCAGCAAATCAGTGCGTACCTGCGGCTGTTGTGGCCATAAAGCATCCCATTCACTGACGATAACCCCTGCCAGCAGTTCACAGCCTTCAGTAAACCCAGCCAGACCATTCAGATGCATTCGGGCTAAGGTGTAATAAATCGCGGTCTGTAAATCGACGCCGTTGGTTTTGAACAGGGTCAATGACAGGGATTCCACCAGCATCCAATTGACTTCAGGTTGTGATGGGTGACTGGTTTTGTTGATTTCATCACGGATAACGGCAAATTCCGGCAGGTTCAGCGGGCTGCCTCCCGCCCGGATAATGAGGTTTTCAGGGTGTCCGCTCATATCTGTTTTTTCTCCTTAAAAAAACCCCTGCCCGAAGGCAGGGGAAGGTTTTACTTTCAAAACTCACCCACACCTTCGCCTCAATAGAGGGTGTCCGGCAGTTTGAAATGACTGAACAGCCCACCGGCAAATGGGTTGTCTGATTCGTCCACGTAGATGCGATAGGTCATCTCGCCGCCATCCACGCTGAAGCGCACATCAAAAGAACCGGATTGGATGTTGGTCAGCTTGCCGCTGTTAATCAGCCGCAACTGTGCCCACGGCCCCATATAGCTGATAGAGCGCGGAGCCTGATTACTTCTGTCCGGCATCAGGGTCAGCTTGCTTTCCGTGCCTGCGCGCATAGAGTTCGGCCATATCAGACGTGCAACATTGCTGCGACCGTGGGTGTAATCCACCAGCTGTCCATCAAGGTTCAGCAAGGCGCGGCGTTTATTACCGGTCAGGCTGACTGGCTCAATGGCAAACTGTGTGCCCAGCCCGTTCTGTGGTGAGAAGAAAGTGGCGCGGATACGGTTAGCATTTTCCAGCTGTTTCAACACATCCGGACGGATAAGCGTACGACCGTCAGTACCCATCGTCAGTTTGTGTTCCACAAATGGTTTCAGGCTCTGTTTGTAGAAGGCATCAAGCGTGCCATCCGGGCGGAAGAAGCGCTCAAACTCGCTTAATGGTACTTCTTCTTTAGCATTCGGATTGAACGGATAGCGGCCTGCCAGATAGGTGTTGTACTGTTTGACGACCGTATCCTGCCACTCCACTTCCAGCGAGCGGACAGCTTCCATCATGACAACACGCCACGCCTGATTCGCCAGTTCGCCGACCCAGCGATTCAGGGGTTCAGGCAGGTTTTTCGCCATCTGCTGCACTTCAAAGATCGCATCGCTGTTGTTCTTATCCAGACGCATCTGCACAGCCTGAAGTGCTGATTTACCCGGTGTTGGTGAGTTTTGGATAGACAGCAGATAACGATGCAATGCCATCAGTTTCTGGTAGACACTTTGCAGCGTACTGCCTTTATCCCCATGTTCGATCAACACACCGGTTTCCTGAGCAAAACCACGGCTGATGTCAGTCAGAAGTGTGTAATCCTGCTTATCTAACAACGCTTTTCTTTCCGTATTGCTCAATGAACTATCGAGCATCGGAGGGTTGGTGTTATCACTCAGGATTTGTAACGCGCGTTTGATCGGCTGCTCACCACTAATCACCTGTTCAATGGCATTGATAGCCTGTGGTAAATCCTCAAAATCACGAATTTCGAGGTTATTCATCGCGGCACGCCATGTTGCGGTGTAATCCGCCAGATACAGCTCGGTGATTTCCCGCTCGATACGCTCCCGATCCGGTTCACTGTAATTATCTTTACGTGGTGCCGATTCAGATTCTTTGTACAGACCTTTATTCTTCGCTAAGTTCAGTACCCAGCTATCCATCCCGGTCAGTTCGACCAGCTTGCCGCTCTGCTGAATAAAGTAATCCTTCAGACCCTGACGGGTCAGGAACTGAGGAACCACCAATCGTTTTTCGTTACTGGCGACAAATACACTGTCAAAACTCGGGCCAATCTGGTCACGCAGGTTGATTGGTGCTGGCAGAGTATCCTGAGCCTTGATACGCAGGTTTTGGTAAACACGCTGTTTGACAGAGAGCTTACTCAGCTCCAGCTGTGCTTCCCGGATAGGTTTCGCAAACGGTGCAAAACTATCAATTGCTTCCTGATCACCGGCATCACGTTTCTCTTTCCAGTCGGTACGATCCAGTGCGTAATTCAGGTGACTCAGCAGTGCATCCTGCACATCACGCTGACCGTAGAAGGCTTTACTCCAGCGCTCACGCATATACTGCGCAACCAGTCCAGCATTACGTTTGCTTTTATCTTCCATCATGCGCATCACACGCAGGATTTCGAGTTTTTCCTCACTACCGGCAGGGGCTTTATTCAGATCATCCAACAGTACGTGCATCAGGGATGGCAGGAATTTTTGCTCCAGCAGATTCAGGTAAGTGTTTTCCACTTTTTTCCCTACCAGACCGCCCTGATATAACCCCATATCTGTCAGGAAAGATTTTTTCTCATGGTAGTTACCGTAAGCCAGTGTTGCGTCACGGATCGGGTTCAATAGTGGTAACTGGAGGCTACCGTAATTGTCATCCCCTTTCGGAGCCGGTACAGAGAGGAATTTTTTCGCCTCTGCCAGTACTTCTTCTCCGGCACGGTAGTTTTTCTGGTAGAAATAATGCCAGCCACCCCACATTGCCAGTACGACCAGCGCACTCACGGTGGAGAAGGTGTATAACTGGCGACGGTTGCGGCTCAGCCAGATACGGTTTTCCGCCGCCAGATTCGGCTCCGCCAGTAACACGTCTTCGAACAGGGTCTGGGTAAAGAAAGGCAGAGTGTCTCCCGCAGGCCATGTCGGAAATGCCTGAGAACCGAGGTGATACTGCGCCGAGGCCGACTGAGTGAACATGTCATCCATCTGCCCGACCTGATGGGCGGAAGTCAGGTACACACCGCGCAGCATTGGGCGGTGGTTTTCATCGTTGTACAGAATGTCTTCCAGCATCTGTACGATATAGCTGTACAGCCCCTGAATCTGGCGGGTGAAACTGAACAGGGCGCTACGCTGATTAGCGTCAACGCCATTCAGCATCATATCCGGCATAGCGCCGTTCAGGTTGTTCATCCACTGCTGCCAGAACTGTTCCAGCTCACTGCGCCACGCTTTTTCGTCGCGATTGTTGAGGCTGAAAGTGACACCCAGAATTTGGTCACGCAGTTTGCGATCCAGTGACTGATACATCGCTTCAAAACCGTGCAACAGGTCAATCTTGGTCATCACCAGATAGATAGGTAACTGGCTGTGGAAAGTCAGACGAATTTCCTGCAAACGATGATGAATTTCCCGCACGTAACGCTCACGCTGTTCGCGGTTATCTGTCATCAGACGCAGGGTATCCACGGTCAGAATGATCCCGTTAAGCGGCTGGCGCTGGCGGTTTTCTGACAGCCAGTTCAGCAGGGCTTCCCACAGACGACTGTTGATCTGCGGTTTGTCACTGTTCAGCGGAACAGGCTGGTCAATCAGGCGGCCTTTCGGGTCGATGATGACCGCTTTTTCGCCCAGCCAGCAACGCAATAACAGGGAGATATCCCCATCCTGACGCAAATATTCCGGCGCAGCGATTTCAGACAGCTTATAACCTTCTTTGATCAGCGAGGTTTTACCGCTCATCTGGCTACCGATCACCATGTACCACGGGCGTTCGTATAGATAGTTGTAAGAATCCAGATGACGCTGTAACTGAGATTTCCAGTGGTCAAGGTAACGATCCTGATATTCAATATCCATACGAACCGGATCAACCACTTTTAACTCAACATCAAGGTTCAGTTTTTCAAGCTGGCGCAGACGACGCCACGCTTTCACACCGATCCAGCCCAGCACGCCCATAATGATGAGGGCTGTCGCCAGCCAGCGGGCAGCAAGGCTTTCCAGCGGATAATCCTCACGGATTTTCAGGTCAGGCCCCCACCACCAGACTGCGATAAGCAGCACGCAGGGGATAAGCGCCAGAATGAGTGCTATCGCGGCCTTAAAACGCGGCATGGATTTAAATTTCCCCACCGCCGGCAGCACCGATTTTAATTGAGCAATTGATGACAAAGAGGGCCATTTCATAGGTTAACGCTCCTGTTTGAAGCAGTATCCTTATCAAGCGAAGGGATTTTTTCAGCGCCTGTTTTTTCAACGCCTATCTTTTCAACTAACTGCGTCAGCAGGCTGGGTTCCCATTGGGTCAGTAACATGTGTTGTCCCGTGTGTAGCAAGTTCCGGTAATGCTGTTGTGCCAGTGCTGTCATGCCCGCTTCTTCAAGCAGTTGAGCATTGAGCAACTGACCATAAAATTGATCACGAGGCTCCGTGAGCTGCTGCTGGTGCTCTTCCAGCATTTTCAGGGCAGCTTCCAGCCCCTGTTGCTGGAAACATTGCCAGATGGCTTCCTGATCAGCAGAAACCGAACCGCCTCCCGTTGATGAAGAGGGTTCAGGTGCCAGCCAGTCCAGAGTCTCTGGAGAAATAAACGGACTCATGTCGGAAAAGTTTAAGGTTTTTAATCCGGGCAACCGTTCCAGAAACGCATTCAGTTCGTGGCGAATGGACTGGGCAACATTTTTGTAGCCCAGTTGTGCTGCCGCCTGAGCAGCGATGGCATGCCCATCCAGCCAATAAGGTGCAAGTGCCAGACTCTGTTCGATTTGCACCAGCAGTTTGTTATCTGCTGTCGGTAACCTCGCCAGATAATCGGCCGTGCGATCCGCTGAGGCGGGTGCCAGCGGAGTCTTGCCCGTTGCCCCCGCCATCGGCGCTGTGGTGATGGTGTGCCAGACGGCATGGCGGCGCAGACAATAACCGACCGGTGATTCCGGGTAGCGTTCACAAAGCAGATCAGACACCGTCATCAGAGTCTGTTTCCATGCCTTGTCGCTGGAGCTGTTAACGTCTACTTCCGGCATCGGCGCTGCCGTATTTTCCTGCGTTGCTCCCTGAGACGATTGCGGTTCAGCCGGAGTCTGAGGTGTTGCCGCAGCGGCAGGCTGTGAAGGTGCTGCTCCGGCTTCTGGCTGACGGTTATAACGGGTGCGCAGTTGGTCGATTTCTTTTGCGAGATCCGGTTCACTGCTATGCCAGCACTGTGCAAGGTGAGCCAGTACTCCCTGCGCATCATCCCGCTGACCCTTACTGGATTTCTCGGTAAAACTCGCCTGAGCAGAATCAAAGCGCTTGATCACCTGCTGTGCGAGACGACGCTTCAACATGGGTTTATTCGGCCATGCTTTTTCCCAGTAGTTTTTTACGTACTCCGTCAGCAATTCCATCGCCAAAAGCAGTTCAGCCGGCTGACCGGCATGTTGCAGGGTACGCAACAGATGCACCATCAGCCGGAAATCCTTACTGGTTTCGCTGAAAAGTTGCAGTGCCTGCCGCTGGATCTCTTCAACATCCAGCGAACCGTGTGACAGCGAGCCGAATTTAATCATCTCGCCATCGATAAACTCCCATGAGGGTTCATTGTCTCCCAGTGCTTTGCCTGTCTGTTCGTCGGACAGCGGGGCCAGCAGAGAGCCGAACCAGTCAAATTGTGTTCTGATGTCCATGTCGATTACCAACGACAGGCTTCGCGCAATGGTTTCGCGGCCTGCTCCAACTGAGAAATGTTAAAAGTGATCTGATTGCCTTGTTCTGGGGCGATGGTCATATGTTCGCTGCCCATTAAGCGTTTGATTTCATCAATCCCCGGCAGACCACGGCTGGATTCCCATAAGTAACCCCGCTCCCGCAGGAACCATTCGGTTTTGAACAGGGTTTTGTTCGTCGTGACAGTCACCGCACCCGATTCCGCAGGCTTAGGCAAAGCAACCTGTAAACGAGTGATGCGATCAATACAACTGAGCATCAGAACAGGGCGCGGAGGGGGAACCCCAACAGCAGGGGTTGTCAGGATTATCCGGGTTGTGCCGTTTTCTCCCCGCGAGACAATGAAGCCAGTCGAATGGTCAGTTCGCTGCATCTCCTGCTCCATCGCCTGCCGCCACATAGGCCCCATATTGTCGAGCGTAACCGGCACAGTACCGATTTTAAGGTTATCGAACTCCCGGTCATAACATGCCAGTCGGATAAGAGGGGAGCGCTCAAAGCGACATTTTTGCAGCTCATCCAATTGTTTTTCCTGTTGTAAAACCACTTCCTGTGGTTTGGACGCTGCGGTTTTCTGTGCTTCTGCTATCTCCGCAAGTGTGGGACTGCCTGCCAATGACACCAGTAATGAACTGATAACTAAAGAAATATTCATAATCTACACCCGTATTTAGCCAGTTTGTAAACCAACGTCCGCTGGGCGATCCCCAAACTTTGTGCGATCAGTCGGGTATCGTTGCCAAACTGGCGCTGACGTTGAACTAACACGGCACTTTCAAATTCTTCTATGGCCTTTGGCAGATTATCGATGTGACTGTAATCCACGGAGATACTGCCTGCTCCTGCGTTTTTCGATTCACTCAGGGAAGCAAGCAGTTCATCCAGTTGTTTTTCTTTTTGACGCTGAACCTGAAATACCTGACGGATTTGACGTAACTGCCCACGCAGTTGTTCGAGTTCCTGCAACTTTTTCAGTCGGTGCTGCATAAGGTGGCAATAAATGCCGAACATGTTTTCATTGTTAGTAAAATGACTGACATTTTCGGCAAAAATAGCAATGACACCGCAGGCCTGCCCGTTACAGTCAAACAGTGGGATGCCATACAGCCCGCAGTTATGCGGTAACTCGGCAATGAATGTACGGAAGTGAGGATCGTCAATGCGCGCACCGTGATTCAGGGAATCCCACACTGTGGGCGTTCCCTTGCGCATGACCTGTATCAGCGGGTTATTGACATCATCAATATCCAGATACAATCGGCGTGAGCTGATTTCATCAGGTTCTGGCAAATTACAGCATTCCAGCCTGTTTTCATGGATGTTGAGCAGGAAAACCAACAGGGCATCAAAACGCGGGTTTTGGCTCACCAGCAAAAAGTGGTCAACCAGTTGTTCAATAGTGTCATCTTCCAATAACGCTAACGCGCTTTTCAGCCGCTGTTTCATTATTCTGCCTCCTCAACCTCTGCCTGAAACTCATGCTCTGCTACGGTTAAACGAATGGCACTGATCGCGGTGCCTGCGGCCATTTTCTGCAACAGCAGTAATGAAACCGGCGGTAACAGCGCACCATCAATAATCGACTCCAGCATACGGGCACCATTTTCAGCGCGGGTAGCGCGCAGCAGGATCTCTTCTGACACGTCATCGCTGATAGTGACTTCGGCGTTGAAACGTTGAGTCAGCAGTTTATCCAGTCGGGCCAGTTTGCCCTGAATGATGGTTTTCAGTGTTTCATGGCCCAGTGGCAGGTAAGGGATCACTTCCATACGTGCCAGCAATGCCGGTTTGAAGAAGGCGGCCAGTTCAGGATAGAGCTGATCGTTGATCTGCTCAGGCTGCTCGGCATAATCCACAATAGTCTGGTAGCCCAGATTGGAGGTCAGGAAGAACACGACATTTTTACAGTCGATGATGCGCCCTTCACCGTCTGCCAGTTCACCTTTATCAAAGGCCTGATAGAATAGGTTCAGTACGTCCGGGTGTGCTTTTTCCACTTCATCCAGCAGAACGACGGAGTAAGGTTTCTGACGAATCGCTTCGGTCAGTACACCACCTTCGCCATAACCCACATAACCCGGAGGAGAACCGATCAGGCGTGAAACGGTGTGTTTCTCCTGAAACTCCGACATATTGATGGTGGTGAGGTACTGACGGCCACCAAACATCAGTTCGGAAATTTGCAGCACAGTTTCGGTTTTACCGACACCACTTGGCCCTACCAACAGGAAGGCGCCCAGAGGACGTCCCGGACGGCGTAAATCAGCGCGGGCAGTCAACAGATGTTTATGCAGGCATTGAATGGCAACATCCTGACCTTTGATGCTCTGCCCCAGATGAACAGGCAACTCCGTCACGATTGACAGTTCACTTTGTGACAGGCGATTCAGCGGAACCCCCGTCCATTCAGCGATAACACCGGCAATCTGAGTTTTGTCGACATGCGGGGAAACCAGCGTTTGTTTTTTCTGAAGTTCTGCCAAATGTTCATTCAGTTCAGCCAGTTTTTCGATCAGAGATTTTTCATCAGCCGGTTCAGTGACCGTTTCTTCCTGTACTTCTTCTTGCTCAGTCGCATCATGTTCTTCTGAGTTGTCAGAAACTTCATCCGTAGCCTGTTTTTCTCTATCGGCATCTTGGCTGGCTTCTTTATCATCAGACAAAAGCTGGCTGCGCAGTTCGATTACCTGTTTCACCAGTTCCTGCTGCTGTTGCCAGTCACTTTCCAGAGCGGTCAGTTGCTCCTGAGTTTCCTGCTGCTGGTTTTGCAGTTCTTCCAGACGTTCTGAATGCTCGTTCAGCCCCATCCGCTGCTCTCTTTCCAGCACATCGATTTCCATCTGCATCTGGTGCAGTTCGGTTGTCAGTGAGGAGATCTGGCGCGGTGGCGATGTCAGGTTAATGGCTACGCGGGCACAGGCGGTATCCAGTACGTCGATGGCTTTATCCGGTAGCTGACGGCCGGAGAGATAACGGTCACTCAGTACTGCCGAGGCTTTCAGTGCTTCATCATCAATCAGAACACCGTGTGCCTGCTCGTAAATGGCTCGCAGGCCACGCATGATGACAGTCGCTTCTTCCGCGCTCGGTTCAGAAACTTTGACCAGTTGGAAACGACGGGACAGGGCCGCATCTTTTTCGAAGTATTTTTTGTACTCGCTCCATGTGGTCGCAGCGATGGTTTTCAGTTCACCACGTGCCAGTGCAGGTTTCAGCAGGTTGGAAATATCCAGTCCACCCGCCTGATTACCGGCACCAATCAGCGTATGAGCTTCATCGATAAACAGGATGATAGGCTTTGGTGATTGAATCACTTCCGCCATAATGCCTTTGAAGCGTTTTTCAAATTCACCTTTAACGGCTGCACCGGCCTGCAATGCCCCCAGATCCAGTGTCATTAATTCACTGTTACGCAGTTTTTCCGGGACGCGATCGTTGATGATGCGAAGAGCCAGACCTTCAATCAAAGCACTTTTACCGACACCCGCCTCACCGACCACAATCGGGTTGTTTTTACGGCGACGGCAGAGAATGTCGATCATCAGGTCAATTTCATTATCACGGCACAGTACCGGATCGAGTTTGCCCTGACGCGCCTGCTCCGTCATATTCTGGGTAAAACGGGCCAACAAACTGTCGCTGTTTGCCGGATGAACGCCCTGCCCTTCTTTGTCACCGGCACTGAAAGGCTGTTCGGCAGAGCCGTTTGTCCATTCAGCGAAGTTCTGACGCAGCAGCTCACGGTTGATACCCGCCAACAGTCGCGCAGACTGCGGAGCCAGATAACGCAGCGGGCTGAACAGTAATGCGATCAGCAGTACACCACTGCGCAGTTCGGTATGCTGCATTTCAGTGGAAGCCAGCAGCCAGCTGTCCTGCAACCATTCAACCAGCATCGGGGAAAAGTTAGGGTAAGTCTGTACAATCGACTGGTGATGCGTCATCACCTGATCGAGTTGTTCTTTCAGCAGATCTTTATCGATCTCTGCTTTGTTCAGGATCAGACGCACGTCACTGAGTGGTGTTTCGATCATCTGAAGCAGCAGTTGAGCCACAGTAATCTCTGGCTGTTGCTGGCTGACGCAGGATGCCGCCGCCGCTTCCAGTGCATGGCGGGTCATCGGGTTTAAACGGTTTACAAGAGTGGGCAGATCAATCTGAATCATGGCGACTTCCTATCTTAATAATTTATTTAGCTGCTCTAATATGTACTGGGTCTGATCACCGAGGCGTATGGCATAAAAACTATAAATAGCAATCAGCAGACCTATGCCTATCGCAAACAGATGTTTGATCTTCCAACGCCGGATCAGGCGATAACTTGCATCGCGCTCGTTGACGTTGACATACAGCGTGGTCGGCGGAGCATCTCCACGCAGTGAGTGAAGCTGTTGCTGCAAGCGGCGGAACAGGCGATCAAAATCATCACTTTTCTGGGTGCTGACTTTGTAACGCCCACGATAGCCAAGACAGAGGCAGAGGTAAATAAACTCCAGCAGATGCTGGTAGCGTTGAGCCTCTCCCATCAGGCGTTCAAGCAATACAAAGACTTTTTCACCTCCCCACGTTTCATTGTGGAAGTGCACCAACAGTGATTGCTTCAACCAGCCATTCTGACTGTTCCAGCCGTGCCCCAATGCGGTTTCATCAATGAAGGTGCACAGTACGTAACGGAATGAAACAATCGCACCGGGTTCATAGCCCTTCGTTTGCAGAAGCTGTTCAATAGCACGAATGTCAGTAACAACCTGTTGGTAAAGCTTATCTGGCAGCGCCTGATCACTCATGTCCTGCAAACGCAGGACCATCCCCAGTAAAGGGGTGGCTGCATCGATCATCGGGTTGAGGCTTTCACCACGCAACGGGAGCTGGTACTGGCGCTGAAACGTTTTCAGTGTTTCAGCCTGTTTTTCAAATTTTTCCAGTGACGGACTGTCAACATTGATATCACTCATGCCTAATCCTCATAACTAGTCCTTACCGCCCCTGATAGCCCAGAGCTGCATATCTAAGTCAGGGAAATCCCCTGAAACGTGGAATGCAATGGAATTACCCTGTTGGATCTCTTTCCATGCCGGGCTCTTCTGATCCAGACGGAAATAGGTATACCCAGAGTGATATGGCAACTGACGAGGAGCGGCGGACAACGCAATCAGTGGTACACCCGGCAACTGGACGCTGACCAGATCGCGGATACGCTCCATTGAGGTGACTTTGGTCTGCTGGACGAACTGACGACGCAACTGTTCCTGCGGAGTGCTGGCGCTGATGGCCAGAACAAATTCAGCTTTGCGCAGCAGGTCGTTATCGTGCAGCGTGGCAACACGAATGCCGCCTTCATTCTGTTTCAGGGCAATCGATGTTGCGCGCGGGGTCAGAACAACGTTCAGTGCATCACGGATGGCGTGCATGGCATCCTGAAAGGTATCGGTCAGGTTATTGTGGTCATAGGCCAGAATATTGCCCGGCAGACGGCTCGCATCGGTAAAGGTTCTCAGCTCACCGCAGGTCTGGATCAGTTGGGTGTACAGATGCAGCGGATGCAGTACGCTCTGCTTAGCATAATGGTTGTACAGCGGCTGAACGCGGTTCAACAGCTGGAGCATCATAAACTCAGCCACATCCGCAATCCCCTGCTGGCCCGGCGAACCGATACGCTTCGCTAACGTTCTTGAACGCTCTGTCAGCAAACCATCGATTTCCACCATGAAGCGCTTGAGTTTGTCAGCAACGAAAATGGACAGACAGGTCGGGATAAACTCGTTATCCAACACAATCGTGCCATCTTTCTGTTTTTCTTTGATGCGGCACAGCGGGATCGCCGTGTAAGCACTCATGTCCTCAGAACCCTGCATCAATACGGGTGTCAGCTGAGCAAGATTCAGGATGGAAGAGTCACCGCCTTTGGTATGCAAGTCACGGATATCACTCGGCAGCTCGCGATAACGCACTGCGCTCTGGATTTCAGTATCCCGATCAGCCACTTCACGAATGGTGTCGCTCGACATGGGTAATGCCAGATAGATATCTTTACTTTTCAGGTCATTGATGTTTTCGATATCCAGCGGCTTTGGCAGCAGATCCTGACTGGGTGCGGCGAATATGGTGCCATCCGGCATAATTCCGCTGGCTTCGGTAATACCGATGCGCCCCAGCTTGAGCAAATCATCATTGATGCTCATGGAGCTGAAACCATGACCGTATGCTGTCAGTACAGAGACGAGGCTATGGGCCAGATAATCATTATGTTTTTGTTGTTGTTGGAAATGCTGTGGCTTGATGAATAATCCTTCGTGCCAAATCACCCGATTCTTTCCTGGCATGATTACTCCTCCTCCTCTTTTCTAAGTTCGACGTCGTTATTTCTGACATGCACCAAGATGTTGTAATGGCGTCCCATGTCTTTTACCCGGATGATCTTTTTCCATTCAGACTGATTGACATCTGCATAGTGGACGATGACACCGATATAACGGTTTTTCTTTTCCAATGTGATCACTTCCAGCGGCTTGTATTGCCCCGGTAGCAGGGTGTAATCCTGATGATCGATGTAGTTTTTCCCCAGCGCCTTTTCGAGTTTGTCACTTTCAAGCTGGTCATAATCGGCAGCCAGAAAACGTGAATCCTCGCTGAGATAAACCAGATTCATCTCAACAGGTGCCGGTTCACCACTTTCATTGGGGTTAATGTTGGGTTCAGCCAGTAACGTGATATTGGCAACAGAAGCCTGATCACTCGGCCTTCCTACCGGCGTGGAAGGGTCCCAGATGACCTGACCGACTTTTTTGGTTGCGTTCCATGCACTGCTACAGCCGTTCAGTAACATCGCTGACAGTAATAAAATCCCTACCGACCATATGCGCTGACTACCGGAACGTTTCATCACTGGCGTCCTCTAAGCCCTGACGCAATGCGCGGTCATAAGCCTGCTCGTACACCTCACGGAAGAGCTTTTCAAAACCCTGCTGACGGCTGGAAGCTAATTCACGGTAGTAGTTGGTGTACATTTCCCACGCCCATGAAGCATCTTTGTTTCTAGCGTCACTGCTGCGGCGATAGTGTGAAAACCGGCGGAGCAACTGCTCAGGGGAAAAGGCTTCCAGCATGGTATCCAGTGCCGCAGAAATCGCTTCCCGGTTGGCCTGATAATGCAGTTGCAGGTTATGCAGGCTTTCTGCGACAGCTGCGGGAGCTGACAGGTGAACCGGGCTTTTCTGCTCGGAAAACATCACCTGCATCGTGGTGTCGTAATCCATATTCAGGCGCAGTGGGTTGTCTTCGATCGGACGAAGTTGTTTATCACGCAGCCCGTGTTGTTCACGCTGGAGAGCCAGTAACCCTTCGATTGCCGCCTTCATGGTTTTACCCATTTCCTGTAGGAAATCGTTGGCCTGCTGCGTATCGTGCAGAGGCAACTGCGTCTCCAGCCCGCGCATCAAAGGCGTAATCGCGACATGGTCAACATCCATATCTTCATAGTGCTGCTCGGAAGCGATATCCGGTAAATCAAGGAACTCCTGATCCATAACACTGCCTCGGTTATCAGAAATAGGGTTAGCAAATGGAGGGGATTGATAATGATCCGGAGGCAGAAGCTGCTCGGTATCATCAGCGTCAACCTGCTGTTTCAATGTGGTCAGGCTTTCACTGTCCAGTACCCTGAGAGGGTCATCGCTGAAACGGTGCATCACCGTCGGAGCAACGCTGTCATCTTTGGCAAATGCGGACTTTTGCAGCGAAACGCCTTCCATCATGGCATCCAGCGGATTGCTGTAACTGGAAACCAGTGATTCAGGGGATACCGTTGAAGGATCGATCCGATCTGACTCAGAGAAGCTGATGTGGATCTTGATCGACAACTTGCCGACTTTAATCTGATCGCCCTGCTGCAAACGGATCAGGCTGGACTGTGGTGTTAATGTGGCATTATTGATCTGCACCGCATCAGACAGCACTTGCAGGCAGAATGCTCCGTCACGCCACTGAATAGAGAATTGTGACGGGTGGATATTGCCCTGACTGTCCTGAACAGACCACAGGTGACTTTCACTGCTGCCGACCGTACCGCCCTGTGGCGAAAACTGGCAGCTGGCGGATCGGCCACTTTCCAGTTGTTCACTGTTGATAACCCGCAATGAAAGGGTTGGTTGATGTTTTTCCATAGTCGTTATTCCATAACTGAAATTGTGACAGAGGGTTTCTTTTCCGGCTCACCGAGAAAACTGGTCCATCCCAGATGGTTATGCTGTTTTGCCCCCAGAACCATGCCGCCAACCTGATTTTCCGCCAGCCCAAGACGCAGCTCCCACGCAAACTGACTACGCATGACGAAGGAAATAAACATGACTAATGGGAGATAGTTTTTTCCGTCCGGCAGGAATGACAGGAACCGATCACGGGGAAGATTGTTGATACTGAGCAGGAATTTCCCGCTGTAGTCCCCGATCCATGAACCGATGGTGAAGTTTTGTCCTAATACTGACAGCTCGGTATCACCAATCGTTTGCCCTTTATTGGTGCCACCCAGACGATTCTGTTGATCAACCGGGATCGTGACTTTCCTGAACTGCCAGCCGTGCAGGGTGACATCCTGTAAGTCAAAACAGTGGGAAACCAGACTGCATATCACTTCCGGTGAACGGCCGGGACTTGCCAGCAACCCGGCATAAGCCAGCATTTTGCTGTGATTGATATTCAGCATCCGACGGTTAACGTCACTGCCTAATCCCACCAACGAGAACATACGCTGGGAAAAACCGTCTTCCCCGCCTTTCTGAAAGCAGATGTAATAGCGGTACTTCCGCCAAATCTGGTGCAGGAGCGTGATTAAGCGATGGTTAAACAGGTTGAGAAAATCCGTCAGTCGGTTTTCACCCTGTGCGTCTTCCCATGCCAGTGAATCCAGGTAATAACCCGGCATCGGGGACTGGCTGCCATGTAGCCCCATAAAAGAGACTTCCAGCTCAAAATACCCCTGTTTGGACTGCGTCAGTGAAACCACATCACGGGTAGGAAATGCCAGACTGGCGCTGGATTTGAAGCGAACAGACTCACGTTCAGGCCGATCCGTTTCTCCGGTTTTTTCCCACGCTACCGCCAGCTGATTGAGCAGCTCAACCAACTGGTAAAAGTTGTAGCGTGAGATGTCCAATTCCAGCGCTTTGGCAGGACTCTGCGCTGTGATTACATCAACGAGTGTTGACCTATCTGTACCGGCCATTCATAACATTCCTGATTATCTAGATTGATTACCTTCAACATATGAAAAGCGTTGACGCTGGCATACAGTGAGAAAAACCGTGACAAAATCGTACTGAACAGATAAAGCTCGCCTTCTGAGCTGAATGCCTGCTGCCGGATATACAAAGTAGAGCGCAAACCACGCACCGGCTGGCCCCGGAACAGACGATCCGTCGGCTCTGTCTCGATTTTTTCAATAGCATCAAGCCGTTTCTGTGATGATCGTTTAGACTGTCGGTTGTGAATACTCGGGAAATCGTAAGTACGCAGCACCTGTTTCAGTGCATCTCTATCCAGCAGTGACATGTAGTTCAGCGACATGTTCGACAACAGCGACCAGTGCAGTCCGCCGTCTAACAGCGGGTAAAGCGGTACTGACGGGCGTGTGATATTGCGGAATGTCGCAAATGACGGGCTGCCGATAGAAGGGTAATTAATGTCGCCGACACGGAGTTCCAGCGGCAGTTCACGGTTGGTACACGTTAGGCTGACGGAAACGTTCTCTTTCAGTCTGAGCCTGAGCAGATCAGATTCATCACCACGGACAAATGAGATGAAATGTTCCAGCCCTCTGCGGAAAGGTGACTCTTTCACCCGCAGACGGTAGTAACGCATTGAGCGTTCATCTTCGTTATCAATCTGGTGATTGAAACTTTCAAACGGGGTATAAACCCGCTCACCGACACGTGCCCGGCTGCGCTCACCATTCTCTCCCGTCAGCCAGCTTTCTACGCCGTCGATAGAAAAAATATCGTAGTTATCCGGGAAGCTATAACTGGCCTTCAGCGGGTATTCCGTCTGGCTACCATTCAGTTCAATCGCTTCGCTGTCCATCGGGAACAGGTTAATCGCCGGTGTACAGTGCAGACGAAAAGTGTCATGGCGGATCTTAGCTTCGGGTGGCAGTGCCTGAGAAAAATGTAAATTCAGTTTGAAATCTTTGGTCTTGAGATCTTCAGGCAGTTGCGGCAGACCCTTCACGTCAAAAAACAGGAAACTTTCTGAAAAACAGAAATATTCCTGCAAAATGCGATAACCCATGTAGGCATTTTTGGGGTAAGGCAACAGGGCATCTTCCCGCTCAAACCCAACCGGTACAAAGTCAAAATCCGGCAAAGGGATCACCATATCACCGATCACCAGTTCCGCTTTTCTGAAGTAATAACAGAGCCAGAAATAGAGTTGCGAAGTGGTATAGTCATCACCACTGAGGTAAAAACGTAATTTATCCAGTTCCAGTTCATGGAGATTCAGTTCCGTTTTTGAAGCAAAGTTCAGGCCAATGATCCCCTGCTCATTACTGTTATTAACGGAAATATCCTGAATAGAAAGTGGGAAAAGCCAGACATCACGGCATAAGGTGAAAGTACAGCGGCTGTGATCATCCCTTTTGCCGTTCGACTGCTTTTCATTCGAGTAAATATCATCATGAGCTGCCAGCGCATTACTCATAATCTGTGTGCCACGTTTAACCTGTGTCGCTTTTGTCACCACACTCTCATCAGGGGTATATTCGATGATGGTCATGCTGGGAGTCGGACGCAGGTAATTGGGCCAAAGCATATTAAGCAGACCATGTGTCAGTTCAGGAAACTGATCATCAATCTTTGCCCGTAGATTGCCTGTCAGGAATGCAAAACCTTCAAGCAAACGCTCAACGTCGGGATCTGAGCCTTGTTCAGACAGAAAAGCGGCAAGATGAGGACGCTCAACTGCGGCTTCTTTCCCCAGTTGTCGCAAATAGTTCAGCTCATCTCTGAAATATTTTTCAAATGACATTTATTGAGTTCGCTCCAGGCAATAGCGCCGGTTGTTGTCCAACTGGATGCTGAATTCCACAACATCGTTGATATCATCCAGGGAAACTTCCGCACTGATATGAAAGCTCAATAACAACGGATCTGACTCATCATTGATGGCGCTGACTGACACCGCTGATATTCTGGGCTCATAATTTCTGATGCACTCTTCTATCGCCCATTCGATACTTTGCTTGAAATCCACTGAGGTTGCGGTTGCGTCATTAAGGTCAATGACACCCAGTTCAATGGCACTCTGGCAGGCACCAGGGCGCGAATTAAGCACTTCATTCAAATGTTTCTTTATAGAATCAAGCAGAGCACGCATCCTTGACTGACGGGAAGAGCCGGAGCTCTTCCCTTGAATGCGCTCGAACAGACTGGCAGAGCTGCCTCTGTTCCAACTGTACAGCGCAGCCATGATTATTCCTTATCCAAACGTCCGACCAGCGACAGTTCGAAACTCGCACCCATGTATTTGAAGTGTGGACGAACCTGCATCGCAACCTGATACCAGCCCGGATCGCCTTCAACGTCCAGAACCTTGATTTCAGCAGCACGCAGTGGGCGACGGCTACGAACGTCAGTTGGTGGGTTTTCCTGATCAGCAATGTACTGTTTCAGCCACATGTTCAGTTCACGCTCCAGATCCTGACGCTCTTTCCAAGAGCCGATCTGCTCACGCTGCAACACTTTGATGTAGTGAGCCAGACGGTTGATGATGAACATGTATGGCAGCTGAGTACCCAGCTTGTAGTTAGTTTCCGCAATGTTGCCTTCACGGGTGTTCGGGAACACTTTTGGTTTCTGTACGGAGTTTGCAGAGAAGAATGCGGCGTTATCGCTGCCCTTACGCATGGTCAGGGTGATGAAGCCTTCTTCTGCCAGTTCGAATTCACGGCGGTCAGTGATCAGAACTTCTGTTGGGATCTTCGCCTGTACCTGACCCATCGCTTCATACAGATGAACCGGCAGATCATTCACCGCGCCACCACTTTGTGGGCCGATGATATTCGGGCACCAACGGTATTTAGCGAAGCTGTCTGTCAGGCAGCTTGCCAGCAGATAAGCGGTATTACCCCACAGATAGTGCTCGTGGTCACGGCTGACATTTTCCTGATAGTTGAAGTTTTTGATTGGGTTTTCAACGGAGGAATATGGCAGACGCAGCAGGAAACGAGGTGCAGTCAGACCCAGATAACGTGAATCTTCAGATTCACGTAATGCACGCCATTTGGTGTGTGAAGGGCCTTCGAAGACAGATTTCAGATCTTTGATAGCCGGCAGGTCAGTGAACTGGTTCACACCGAAGAATTCAGGTGAAACAGAGGAGAGGAATGGAGAGTGAGCCATTGCTCCCACTGAGCTGACATACTGCATCAGTTTGATATCAGGTGTGCTGTTGTTGAAAGCATAGTTACCGATGACCGCCGCAACAGGTTCACCACCGAACTGGCCGTAACCCGCAGAGTAAACATGCTTATAGAAACCTGACTGGATAATTTCTGGAGAGAACTCGAAGTCTTCCAGCAATTCGTCTTTAGTCGCGTGGATGATGTTGATTTTGATGTTTTCACGGAAATCAGTGCGATCAACCAGCATTTTCAGTGAGCGCCAGGAAGATTCCAGCTCCTGAAATTGCTTAGCGTGCATGATTTCATCCATCTGCTCACTCAGCTTTTTATCAAGCTCAACAATCATTTTATCAACGAGGAGCTTATTGATCGGTTCTTCGTTAGAACCTGTATCCAGAATGCTGCCGATAAAAGCGGCAACGCCCTGTTTTGCAATGTAGTAGCCGTCATTTTCAGGAGTCATTCTCGCTTGAGACATAATTTCATCAAGCAGAGAAGTGGTTGCGCCAGAAGCAAGTGCTGTGCTGTTTTCTTCGTGCTGAGCCATTTAGAATTCCTTTAACGAGTTATTTTTTATTGATGATTTCAAGTTCTTTCAGGAGTTGTTCACGAACGGATTCATCATCCAGCAGTGACTGTAGGCGAGCGCGAAATGCGGGGATATTTCCCAGAGGGCCTTTTAATGCAACTAATGCTTCACGCAGTTCCAGAAGTTTATTCAGCTCTGGTACTTTCTTGGCGATATTATCCGGTGAGAAATCACTTAGGGATTTTATTTCCAGATTAACAGGTAAATCTTCTTCACTATTTTCATCAAGGCGATTAGGGACGTTAAAAGTCAGGTTGATATTCGCCTCATTCATTACGGCATTGAAGTTATTTTTATTAACAGAAACTGTTGGTCTTTCTTCAATTGGCGTATCTTCTGTCTTGCCTTTCAGGTCACCTACAACCAGAAGATTCAGTGGTAATTCAACTTCAGCAGTCTGATCACCGGTATTTGGAACATATTTAATATTAATTCTTTCTTTAGGAGCTACGCTACCAGGACTATTTTTACTCATATTTCAACCCTTTGGCTAATACAACCATGAACTGTCTAACAACCCATTATTGGTAAGATAATAATTACAATGTTATCCATATAACAAATACAGCAGAGCTTCCTAAAAAATAGGCATAGGAAAACAACTGTATTTGCAGACATAAGTAGACTTTTATATATCACCATATAGATAAATATACAGAAATATTCTATCCAGTCGTGGAAATAACATCGATATAAAAAATCGTCAATAGCGAGTTTGACACTTTATTTTTTTGATGTAAAGCCAAAACACTAATTGATAACACCCTCTATTCTGGCTTTTAATACTTTTATTGTAGTTCTTGAAAATTTATAATTATTTTTATCTTACTAAATAGATAAAAGTTTGGTTTTACTCTTTATAGGTGTATATAGGCCGATTACCTGTCAATTGTATAAAAAGAAATATTTTTCGTATGTTATGAATAAAATATAATCGCCAAATTAGTATCCTAAGATTATCATAAAGTTCGTTTTTTATTTCATTCCGATTAATTATCCTCCATAAAAACCCTTTCTGAATTCATTTTTTTGACACTCGTCACACTTTATTAATGATCATGAAAAATAAATATTTTAAAAATAAAAAGAATATAATTATCAATTAGTTATAAAAAACAAAAACTTGAAGATTAATTTTCGAACAGCAATATAAGCCTACTGTTTATAAAAAATCAGCCATAAATCTTATAACAGCAATGATTATAAAATTTTTATTTGTCATTGAATTTTGTCTTGTCTTGCAATTTACAAATAACTTTGCATCAGAGAAATTCGGCCTTATTATTCGCTCCGAGTGTTCGGCATCGCTAATTTTATTTCATTTAGTGAGCTTCAATTTGGTGAATGGAATAATCACGCAAGGAATGAGCACTTACACTTATATTGGTAAATTTTTATAGGATATTCATATGCCAACTCCATGTTATATTTCCATCAATGGAAAAACTCAGGGTCACATTACTGCTGGCGCATTCACTGCTGAATCAGTAGGTAATATCTTTGTTCAAGGCCACGAAGACGAAATGCTGGTTCAAGAATTTGACCACATCGTTACTGTTCCGACTGACCCACAGTCAGGCCAGCCTTCTGGTCAGCGTGCACATAAGCCATTCCGCTTCACTGTTGCACTGAACAAAGCCGTTCCACTGATGTACAACGCACTGGCTTCCGGTGAAATGTTACCTACAGTAGAACTGAAGTGGTACCGCACTTCTATCGAAGGCAAACAAGAGCACTTCTTCTCTACTAAACTGGTAGACGCAACTATCGTTGACATCGACTGCAAAATGCCACACTGCCAGGATCCAGCAAAAGCTGAATTCACTCAGTTGGTTCGTGTTTCTCTGGCTTACCGTAAAATCGAGTGGGAACACACTACTGCTGGTACTTCTGGTGCTGACGACTGGCGTGCGCCAATTGTTGCTTAAGATCTTATTTATCAGATTTTAGATAATAAGTTTTAAGTAATAAATATTCAGCCAATGGGTATTATCCATTGGCTGAATTATATTCTCCAAATGAACCCCCTCCTGTTAATTTGATTTAAATCTCCTTTTTCTCATTTATATTTTATTTTTTACTTTTTTCTGCAAGAAAGATTTTTAAATAGTGATTATTTTTATAATAAATAAAAATATACAAATTAATAATTACATGACTTATTAATAACCAATGTCACTTTCTATCTAACCTATCTTTATAAAAAACAGTCTATATTTCCTCCATTAATTATTTGAAATTTTAGTTAATTCCCACCACTCATTTGAGTTAATTTCAAATCACCCAACAAAACATAACCAAAATGGGTTATGGTAAATAATTAAGTTAAATATATAACTATAAATAATCAAATAGAACAAACGACAACCAGTAATCAGAGCAAAATAAAATAATTTATATGCTTTAATGATTAATTAGTAAACCAGAATAACTATATATACCTAAGGGTTTTTCAGAAATATACACAATGGATTTCAAGGTGCATCGCGGCGGCAAGGGAGAGAAACCCCAGAAGCATAGATAACCGTATGTTCATAAAAACGGTGACTGGGGTGAGTGAGCGCAGCCAACAAAGAGGCAACTTGAAAGACGAAGTGTATAACTTGAAAGATGAAAGGTATGCGCAATCCAACTCAACCATAGCCATTTGGGTGCTACGATGTTCAAAAGGACGGCAGTTTTTATTTTATTATCTGTATCCCTTCAGGCCAGCGCATTGCCGGAAGCACCTGATGCTGTACTACCTATAGACGAATCCAGAAGAACCTTACAGGATAGTTCACGGGAAATAGACCAGCTCATTGAACAGCGTCGTTACCGGGGATTTATCGAACGCTCCGATACCCTTTCACCCGAAACCGTCTCTCCAGTACTGACTGAAACCCCAACATGTCTGGATATCAGCGGAGTTTATCTTCAGGGCATTACCCTGCTTTCTCTGGCTGAACTGGATACGCTCAGTGCACTGCCCGAACAATGTATTACCAGCAATGACATTAATAGACTGACAGCAGAAATCACTAATCTGTATATCTCCAAAGGTTACATTACTGCCCGGGTGCAATTTATTCCCCCTAATTATAATAGGGAGTTAGGTCTTAGTGTCGTTGAAGGTTTCGTCGAAGCCATCGAAGGGGGTGACCGCTGGGTTAACAGCCGGATGCTATTCCCCGGTCTTATTAATCAGCCACTCAACCTGAATCAACTGGATCAAGGGTTGGATCAGTCAAATCGTCTGCAATCGAATAAAACAACTCTCGATATTCTGCCCGGCACAGTCAGCGGTGGATCTATCGTCAGGCTGCATAACCGGCATTCCACACCGTGGCATATTTCTGCAATAACGGATAACTATGGGCAGAAAAGTACCGGTAAATGGATCAGCAGGCTGAATGCCAGCTTTGATAGCCCGCTCGGGCTGTCAGATTTTATCAGCGTCAATGGGGTCAGCACCCTTGATAAACCCAGCACCCAATATAATCGGGCAGCGACATTATTCTATTCATTACCTTATGGCGCTGTCACTTTCAGCGGTTTTACCAGCTATTCCCAATATAAAAACCCGCTAAAGTTACAGTTCAAATCATTAAAACTGAGCGGAAACTCTCAGCAATCCGGTATGCGTATTGATTGGCTCTTTCACCGCAATCAGTCACAGATTTCGACGCTCAATACTCAATTCGTTTACAAGGATTCCAACACCTATTTCGATGGATCCAAATCCGACGTCAGTAGCCAGAAACTCGCGGTACTCTCACTGGGAATAAGCCACTTACAAATTATTCCGAATGGTCTCATCACTTTTGACACTGGCATTGAGCAGGGAACACCGTGGCTCGGCGCCCAGACAGCCACTCATAACCTGAATGAGCGATTCACCAAAGGAAAGCTGTCTGTCAATTTACACCAGAATTTCAAACTGTTTACTGTGCCATACCGCCTTAACAGCCAGTTTTATACCCAATACAGCCCAAATGGACTCCCCGGCGTTGAGTGGCTCAATATTACCGATCGCAATGCGGTACGGGGGTTCAGCAAAAATACCCTCTCGGCTGATAACGGCTGGTATCTGAGAAACACCTTATCTTACGCAATACCTTTGCCTGAAAGTTCGCTGACTTTGCGTGTCGGAGCCGATGTCGGTCAGGTTAAAAGCCATAACCGGCAGGAAGCTTCGTGGAGAAGCAACGCAGGATTCAGTGTCGGTGCGGCCTTACGCCATCAACATTTTCTGGCGGATATTGAATTGAGCCGTGGCAAAACATTATCTCATCAGGACAGGGATAAAAGTGAGCCTATACAGCTATTAACCCGCTTTTCTTATTTATTTTAACCACCTGAATAATAACTATTTTTTAACCGCAGCCAATCAGGGAAATCTTCTCCCCGGGATGCTGCATATTCACACGACAGAAAGTAAATAGAGGTAATAGTATGAGAAGAAAAATATTCAGATTATCTCCTACGGGAAAACTTGCGGCATCAATGGCGATAATTCTGGCTACCTGTTCAACCAGCTTTGCCAGTGGCATCACTCCCGGTGGCGATGCAGCTCATCGGCCGGACGTCAGCATTGCTGAAACAGGTGCCACGGTAATTAATATCGTACCGCCTTCCGATTCTGGGTTATCACATAACCAGTATCAGGATTTCAACGTCAACCAAATGGGCGCGGTGTTAAATAACTCACTGGTTAATGGGCAGTCAGAATTAGCCGGGCAATTATCGGCCAACAGTAATTTGAATGGACAGGCCGCCAGCGTCATTCTGAATGAGGTGATCAGCCGTAACCCTTCACTCTTACTCGGTAAACAGGAAGTTTTCGGCATGGCTGCCGACTATATACTGGCAAACCCCAACGGTATTACCTGTAACGGCTGTGGCTTTATCAACACCAATCAGGCTTCGCTGGTGGTCGGTAATCCATTAGTTGAGAATGGTATGCTGCAAGGGTTCAATAACTTCGATAATAAAAATGCCCTGAATATCAGAAATGCCGGTCTGACCCACAATGATGTCCTGAACCTTATCGCGCCACGTATCGATATCGTAGGCAGAGTGATCACGCCCAAAGCGCTCAATATTACCACCGGAAATAACCAGATTGCCGCAGATGGCAGAATCTTGGATTCAAGACAAGCGGGTGCAGGAGCGCTCGACAGCTATTACTTCGGGAGTATGCAGGCAGGGCGTATCCGTCTGGTGAATACCGCAGAAGGTAGTGGTGTCAATCTACAGGGCAAGATGCAAGCCGGTGACGATATTTATGTTGCCTCCCACGGTGATGTGGAATTAGAAGCGGCAAACTTGCAGGGCGGCGATATCACATTACAGGGTAAAAACTTGCGGGCGCAGGGATACCTCAACCGATCATCATTACAAAAAACAGGAGAAGATAATCACCAAAGTACTTTTAGCGGCGCTCATACCTCTCAGGAACAGATTAATGAGTCCATCGCTCGTACTCAGTTGACCGGTAAAAACATCACACTGATTGCCCGCAAAGATAATCAGATAATGGCAACCGATATTGATGGGGATAACATCAAACTGACTGGCGCTAATTTGAAACTGGACGGTCAACAGCTACACCAACGTGATCAAAACACCGACAACAACTGGCAGTTATCCTGGCAGAAGGATGTCACCAGTGAGAGTGACAAATATCAGTATGAAGGCAATACTCTCAACGCACGGAACAATGTTCACCTGACAGCCAGTGAAGGCAATGCAGAAATATTGGGCAGTAAAGTGACCGCGGGCAACCAGATTTCAGTCTCTGCAAAACAGGATGTCAAACTGGCTGGTTTAGTCGAGTCAGAAAGGAAACTCGAAAAGGGTTACAGAAAAAACGATGGTATGGGATTACAAACCGGCGATTGGGCAACTATTGATACAACCCAAAGACTCGTGAGCAGTGAACTGAATGCAGGCGGGGATTTAGGCATCAACGCGGGTGCCAATGCTGAAATTATCGGCTCTAAAGTACATTCAGGCAAAAACCTGATTGTTTCGGCAGGACAACAAACAAAAGTAACGGTGCAATCCCTCGTTGATGACCATGTTATTGAGAAAAATAAGCGTAAATGGGGTGGTCTTGCCGGTGGCAGCAATAAAGACAACCACGATAAAGTAGAAACACACCACGGTTCTGATCTCAGCGCTGACGGGCATTTACTGCTGAGTGGAATAGATGGCGTCACCATTACCGGCAGCAAGGTAAAAGCACGACAGGGAGCCTATGTTGAAGCTAATAACGGTGACTTAACCATCGATAATTCCGTCAGCCATGTCTATAAAAAAGTGGATGAAAGAAAAGGCACCATCTTTAATATCACCAAAAATGCCAATCAAGAACAGACAAGCCAGCAAACCAGCACCGGTAGCCAGCTAATCTCTGATGCTGACCTGAAATTAATCAGTGATAAAGATATCAATGTTATCGGCAGTCTGGCGAAAAGTGCTGGTGAGCTGAATATCGATACTTCCGGCAATATCAACGTGCTTGCCTATGGTGAACAAAACGAACATCAACAGGAAAAAAACAATCTTGACTGGCAGTATTACGCTCATGACACAAAAGATAAGCAATACCGTGCCGGCGCAGGTTTTGAGCATACCCTTGATAGACAAAAAAACCATACCACCACACAGCAGCAGGCTGAATTAAATGGCCGCACAATGACCATTAATTCAGGTAAAAATGTGACTTTTAATGGCACAAAAGTGGTCACAACGCAGGGTGATGCCAGAGTTTCAGGTAACAACATTGCTCTGACAGCCGCAGAAAACCGCACTGCCACCAGTAATTCTCAGGCTAAAGTGCGTGGTGGTGTCTTTGCCACCGGTGGTATGGATAAATTCGGCGGCGGTGTTGAAGGTGGTTATTCTGATAATGGTCATTCCCAGAACCGCACTACTGCGGTGGTTTCAGAAGCACGCATTAATGGCAACCTTGAACTGAATGCTCAGGGAGAACTGAAACAACAAGGTACTCAATATCAGGTACAGGGAACTTATCAGGCGAATGCCGGCAGCATCCGAAATGTAGCCACAGCCAACACCGAATCAGACTCCACAAGACAAATGCAGGTTGGTGGCGAAATCAGCGGTTCAGCCGATTACAGCGCTACAACCCGCCCTATGGAAAAAACGGCGAAAGCAGCAACAAACGGAAAGCTGGATACTTCCATTGCAAAAACCGGATTACCGAATGTCGGGCTTGAACTGGAGATGAACGGAAAAAGTCATTACTCCACCAACCATCAATCAAACGCGGTCGTCACTACCGTTAAAGCAGGCGACATCAGGATCAACACCAATGGCGATCTTTACGATCAAGGAACAAAATATCAGGCAAATAAAGGTAATGCGTCCCTGACTGCCGGTAGCCACACCAGCGAAGCAGCCTACAACCAGCAGAACAGTAGTTCATCTAATACGGTTGGCGATGCCCGTATGCGCGTTTACACCAGCACCGGCAGCGATCTTTCTGTCAACGGTAAAGGTAGCGGCAGCTATCAGGCGGAATCCACCCATAATAGAAACGCGGTTGGCAGTGAAATCAACGCCCAGAATGGCATTAACGTTCAGGTCACCAGAAACGCACACTATCAGGGCACTTCCATGAACGGTGGCAATGGTCAAACAAATGTTAATTCCGGCGGAAATATTCAGTTCGAACAAGCCACCAACCGGGAGGAAAAAAACAGCCGTGGTTATAACGGAGAGCTTTCTCTGACTGTAGGGACTAACCCGGATGGCAAAAACTTCAGTGGCAGTGCGGGTGCTGGCTATAACACCAGCCAGCAGAATAGAAACACCGCTCAAACCGGCACAATTACAGGCGGACAGAGTGTAAACCTGAATGCTGCGAATAACCTGACTCTGCAAGGCACAAACGTTTCTGGCAAACAGGTCGATATGACAGCACAACGTGGCAGAATTGAACTGGCCTCAGCTCAGGATGCCGTCAACAACAATGGCTGGAATTTTGGCGCTAAAGGCAAAGGCGGTATGGCCAGCACAGTGCGTAATAATGAAGGCGGTGATGGCAACGCAGGCAATGGAGAAGCCGGTAACAGCATCATCGATAATAAATACAATATAGGCGGTGAAGTCAAATTCGGTGTCGATCGACTGAATAAAGTGACTTACCACAACAGTCAGGTTTCTGGCGGTAACGTCACACTGACCAGTGCTCAGGATACCTCACTCAAAGGCAGCAACATCAACGCAGATCAGGTCACGGGTAACATTGGTGGCAACCTCAACGTTGAAAGCCTGAAAGATAAAACTGACAGCCTGAATATCGGTTTGGATAGCGGATTAGGGTATAGCAGAACCGTCAAAGGTGATAACAGCCATAAAGCGACATTACCGATTGCTGACAATAACTCTGCGGAAATCGCTGCAACTAACGATGATAAAACAAACACGGAAGCACCAAACCTGACAGATCGTCTGACTGCGGCTTTTAAAGATTACAACGGGAAACTGAAGAGCAATTACGACACGCTTGATCAGGAAACCGTTGGTGAGCAATCAACCCTGAACGGCGCTAACGGAGTTAACCTGAATGTTGCGGGCAGAACCTATCTGACCGGTAGCCGGATTGACAGTACTCAAGGAACTGTATCCGTGAATACGCAGCAAATCGCTCATCAATCCATAACAGGCCACGACAGAGGCAAAAACATGGGAGTTAACTTACCTGACTCAATTGCAGATTTCACCGGAGCAGCCCAGAAAGATGTCTTTTCCGGTAAAATTCCTTTCGTGAAAAACGAAAATCACAATACAGAAACGCCAACCACATATAGTGGAATCAAAGGACATCAACTGGATTAATTGATCACACTCTAAGTTATATACGCGAATCTTAATACAAACGGCATCATAAACATGATGCCGTTACTCATAAAAACACAAAAAACATATAAATAAACAAATAAGTATTATCATTAACTCATTTATTTTACTTGAGTTTTTCCAATGATTGTATATGTGAAAATGAAATTGAAGACACTACGTTTGCGTAGTAATTTCTCAGTAAACAAAAAATATACAATAATGGGATACATGATGAAAGTTAGCCTGAGAAAAATAATAGGAAATTGGAAGCTAGGATATGCATTGGATAAGCACTCGGTAGGTAGTACTTTTTTGGGTTACAACGGAGCTGGGCATCCGATTTTCGATACCGTCAGAACAGACGTTGGACAGGCACTTTATCAGCTAAAATATCATAATAACTTTCAATATATTAACCAACTTTCTCATTGTATTGTGGAGGAAATAGTTAAACCTTACTTTCCTAAAATCGGGTTTGTCATTCCTATGCCAGCGTCAAATATCAGAAAGGTTCAACCTGTCAGCGAACTAGCAAAACAAGTAGCCAGATTGATAGATCGCCCATTCTTCGATGGTATCCTGCTTAAAGCTACCGGAGGAACTTCTCTCAAAAATTTATCAAATAAAGAGGAAAAGGAGGAAGCTATTGGTAATTCATTTTCAATTGAAGATACCATCAAAAATGAAGGAAAATGGAACGTACTGCTAGTAGATGATCTGTTCCATACCGGTGCTACAATGGAAGCAGCCTGCAATGCACTTTCGAGCTATAGTAAGGTTAAGAGCATTTATGTCGCAACATTGACTTGGAGGTAAAATGACAACCGTTTTTATCGCTGGATCTATCACGATCAAAAACCTCGACCCACTGGTCATAGAGCGCATACGGAAGATTGTGAACTCCCGCTACAATGTTGTTGTAGGCGATGCCAACGGCGCAGATTCCTCTATTCAGAAACTGCTACTAGAGATGGGAAGCCATCAAACAACCGTATTCAGCAGCAGCAATATGCCACGGAATAATCTGGGCTCCTGGCCTGTTCGTGTCATAGATTCAGCGCATACAAAAGGAACGCGTGCGTTCTTTACGGCGAAAGACCTGAAAATGGCGGAAGAGGCCGATTATGGTCTGATGGTATGGGATGCGAAGAGCACAGGTACTCTGAGCAACGTGATTGAACTACTGCTTCAGAATAAATTCAGCGCAGTATTCATCAATAAAGCAAAGAAGTTTGAGGTCATTAAAAGAACGAAAGATCTTGAAACATTGATCGCATATATGTCTCCGATAGCATTGGAAAAAGCTGAGCAAAAGATAAACCTCCGCCATAAATTGGCATCACTAAATAATAGCCAGTACCAAATGCCATTGTGAATGAAAAGGATATTATGGCATATATCAAATACGACCAGAATTAAGAGGATGTAATGCCCACTGACTTCAAAAAAAAGGAACGTATCAATAAGGAAACTATCAACACGCCATTACAGAAGGGACTGGATGGTGGGAAAAAAGCACTTTCAGTGACGATCCGCATTGGCAACTATATCCGTCATATCCCATTCATTGCCCACTTGATCCGGGCAGCACAGCGTTTCAACGATAGAATGGGCAGCCAATTTGGTGCTGCTATTACCTACTTTTCCTTTCTGTCACTTATTCCGATATTGATGCTCTCTTTTGCCATCGCAGGTTTTGTGTTGGCTTCCAACCCCGACTTGCTGACAAGACTCATCAATGGAATTGCTAATAGTATCAATGATCCATCACTGGCAAATACGCTGAAAAACAGCGTGGATACCGCCATAAGGCAAAGAACAACCGTAGGATTAACAGGTCTGGCAATTGCGCTCTATTCCGGCGTGAATTGGGTCGGCAACCTGCGTGAAGCGATCCGTGCCCAGTCCCGCGACGTCTGGGAACGCACTCATGAAGATAAAGAGAAAATCTACTTTCAATATATCCGTGACGTTTTCTCCCTGTTTGGCCTGTTATTTGCGTTAGTCATAACACTTTCCCTGAATTCCATTGCCGGCTCTGCGCAGGCAAGCATAGTTCATGCCCTTGGCTTAGAGAATATCGAGTGGCTTCGCCCAGCATGGACATCCATTGGCATGTTCATTTCCATTTCAGCCAATTATCTGTTATTCCTATGGATATTATGGATCCTGCCCCGCCATCAGCCTGAACGGAAAGCGCTGTTTCAGGGAACCTTAATGGCTGCTATCGGGTTTGAGATCATTAAATCGATTATGACAATGATGCTACCACGCCTTGCCAGCTCACCTTCTGGCGCTGCTTTTGGTTCTGTTATTGGCCTGATGGCATTTTTCTATTTTTTTGCCCGACTGACCCTATTCTGTGCTGCGTGGATAGCCACCGCAGAGAAAAAAGAGTGACAAAACGAGACTGCTTCACCAGAAGCACTTTATAAAAAACTACAAGGAGTCATATATGCCATTTGTAAACATCAAAATCACCCGCGAAGGTGCAACTGCTGAACAGAAAAAACAACTGATTGAAGGTGCAACCCAGCTGCTGGTGGATGTACTTGGCAAAAACCCGGCCACCACTTTTGTCATCATTGATGAAGTAGAAACGGATAACTGGGGAGTGGGTGGAAAAAGCGTGACAGAAGTGCGGGCCGCTGCGAAGAAATAGCGTATTTCTTGAGAAGAGAAATCGACGATTAGGGCGAATATATCGCCCTTTTTATTTTAATTGGGTAAGGAATTATTACATAACGTTATGATGTCTATCACCGTGGAGAAATGACGTTTAATGATTCAAGTACTCTTACAGAAATAGAGATATCGTTATGAAATATTATGCAAAAGTAATTTCTCTAAATGAACACATTGAAGAAGAAGTTGTTTTATCATTTGGAGAACAAGAAATATGCTGTTTTGTCAATGAATTTAAAGAACCATTATATATTGGTAACACTTATTTAGTTGAACTTGGATTGATGTTTTTAGATGAGATAAAAATAGAAACATCAAAAAATAAACAATTCTCATTACAGAACATAAATAATACATTCGCTTATGAAATAAATGGTTACTTATTCGAGAATAAAATAATCATGTCTAACTTAATATTCGAAGAAGATATTTTGTATAGCCACTCATATTTTGAAAATGAATATGTTAAAATTTATACAGATAGAATCACTGTTGAGTTTATTTAAAAATATTCTATGCATTTTATTATTACCAGAATCTATAACAGCATGAATACCCATAAATAGAATTTATTTTTCTTTCAAATAATATCAATATGATAGTATCATAAAATCAATATCTCCTACCGCTAAAGCGATGTAGGAGTTTGCTCTTTTCCTGAAAAAACAAAATTCTTTACTGTATATTTTTCTGGAAAATTTTATTTTTAGGGACCTGTCGCAGGCTCTGGGATTAAAATTCCACGTTGCACTGCTGGTCTGACTGCAATTCGATTATACCATTCACTTAAGTGTTTATAATGGCGAAAATCAAAATTGATAATACGTGCAATATGCGTCCAGCCGAAATTTGCAATGTCCGCTATTGAATATTCTTCTCCACCAAAATATAAATTATTAGCTAAATGGCTATCCATGGTTGAAAAAGCCCGCTCTGTCAGTTTCTTATAGCGCTCAGTGGCTTCTTTGTTTTTTCCCTCATCAAAAATTTCAAAATTAACTCTTTGACCAATAATTGGGCCAACACTGGATGCATGAAAAATCAGCCACTGAATAGCCTGCCAACGGGCATTATGCTCAGAAGGAAGTAATTTATTTGTTTTATCCGCTAAATAAAGCAGAATTGCCGCAGATTCGAAAATAGTCGTATTTGTATCACTGTCAGACAAAACGGGAATACGACCATGAGGATTAAGCTGTAAAAACTCTGGTAGTAAATTTTCACCTTTATCAATATGAACATGATTTACTACATATGGAAGCTCAAGTTCTTCCAGAGCAATCGTTATCTTAAATCCGTTAGGGGAACTGTCAGTATAAAGACTAATCATGTCATTCTCCTTCATTGGGATAAGGTCAGTCTGCTTTTTTTATCGCTTCAGTTTCCTGCGGTTCTTCCGGCAATGGCCCCGGACGCATAATCTGGTTAAAGTTGTCCCTGAGCTGATTCACATCAATAACCGCTTCCCCTTTTGGCTGCACAAGAATAAATGAAGTTTCCTGAGATAACATCTCCTTCAGTTTTTTGTTTAACACTTGCGGTGTGAGGGAGGATAAAAATACCTGTCTCAATCTGCTGTATTGCTCAGGTGCAATGTCGATCACATTGTTCTGTTGGGAAATCAGGCGCTGGTTAATGAGTACGTCTGTGTCTGTGCGAGCATAGACGGCGAAAAGATGCTGAAGTTGAATTCGCTTCTGTTTGTACAATTCATCAAACTGCTCTTGTGGTAACCCACTTTCACGTAGTGAGGCCAAGGCAGAAGCCAGATAAAGTGTGGAATCAGTCAGTTTATCTGATGAAGCGTTCAGGTTTAAGTAGCAGTTTGCCCGTTGATACACAACCCGACAATCCAAATCCAGTTTGGCGTTATTTTGCTTTTCTTCCAGCTTCAGTTGCAAATAATGGTAAAGCGCCTCACGGGCAAGTTCATTAGACCAGTGCTGAAACAGTGTCTGAGAATCATTAATCGGTTGCCAGTTCAGGTTCCAGGCTAAAGAAAGCCTATCCTGTATGGCTTTCTCACTTTCTACTCCCAGTGTTTCTGTTTTTAATGGCAGCAGGATAGGAACCGCAACAGGGGTCTGACGTTTGCCTTCTAATGAAGAAAATACATGGTTAAGGCGCTCTGGCAATATCCGGCTATCAACATTGCCCGCAATATATAAAGTCATTGCATCCGGCGTATACCACTGCCGATAAAATTCTTCGACTTTTTTGACATCCACGGGGATTGATACACTCGCTCCGGGATCATGACCAATCAGCGTTGAGCCCTGTAATCGTGTACGCCATACAGGATCATGTATGTCTGAGGGTAAAGTTGATACCAGATGCTCCGATGTTTTCATCGCCGGAGTTAACGTTTGTGGTGTGAATACAGCACCCCCGGCAATATCGGATAGCCAGATTAGCGCATCCTGCAATAATTCAGGCCTATTATTCGGTAAGCTGAGGCTATAAAGGGTGAAATCATATGAAACGATGGCTGGCGGAAAAGGGTTTTTGCTGTCCACTGCGTTGTGCCACAAGTCTTCCAGCTTTTGTGAGGATAAATCTTTACTGGAGGAGAGAACAATTTTTGGTATGAGGTAAGTATAACCCTGCTGATAGCTTTTCTCCGCCAGAGATCCGGTTTTCACCATTAAGCGCAACTGTATTCTGTCGTTCGGGCGTTGTGGGGTTTGCAGGATTTGCCAGCTGAACCCATTTTCCAGTTTTCCCTGTTGCCAAGCAGGATCAGGCTGTAAAGTCTCTGCCTGAGCAAAATAAGTTGTCGCCAGAATGGTGCCACCAATAAGATACCCGATTTTCTTGCCTTGCATTCCCACTTACCCCTACCTGTTTAATTTTATCCTTGTTTGAACCCATAAAGGCCCCGGATATTATCGCAAATGGTTAGACCTTTATTCACCTTGTAAGGTTTCATTTCATCAAGGTTTTTGCTTACTTATTTGGCGATTATAACCTTTTACCAGCAGACCCAGTTCATCATCCTGATGACCTTTGGGGCAGGACATGGGAGCTGGTGGCTGTTCTTCATTCAATTCTCTCGCGATGTCACGCAACGGATGTATGATGATCCGATTGACACACCAACTTACTGACACCGTAATAATAAGCGCGAGCAATAAATAAGTAGTTAACATTAACGCAAGTGTATTTAATGCAAAGCGATACACACGATTGGAATCAACCTGTAGGATGAGGTGCCCCTGCGATGCCAACTCTTTTGATGAAATGCCATAGACATGTAAAGGAATATTAATTTCTACAGGGATACCGAAAACTCGCTTTGCCAGTTCTGGTATAGGCCGATAGGTTGCGAAATCCAGACTCATAATCCGGGAGTCATCTCTGGATATCAGTTCAGCCCGCCCTAAAATACCCGATGTTTTCAGCCCAATCAGTAATGTTTTTGCTGTATTGAGATCAGACCTTAATAAAGCATCTGTCAGGGGAGTTTGGATCTGAGCGGCCGCATTATGGAGTTGGTTAATATAATCATCTTTTCGCTGCTGCAACAAATGCGATAATTGGATAGTAATGAAAATAGCAAGAGTGACCAAAGTAACTCCAGTCACTGCCGCCATCTGTTTAATAGTTAACGAACGTTTGACACGCGATTTCATTTTATCCAAACCAGTAATTAACCAAAGACGGGCTATCACACCTTATTAATGCGGCTGAGTATACTTGATTTTTATTCTTATCGTCTCGTTTAGATGACAACCCCGCCGTAATTGGCGGGGGAGTTAGAGACTAAAGGATTAAATCAGTTACTGCGTAGTCATTCGATATACGCCCACTGACGTTGTGCTAAGGCCCGTGGCAATTACGACGCAGGTGGATTTTGATTCTGTTCTACTGCAAAGCAAGCAACAAGCCGTTCGCCGTATTGCTTTAGTTTAGGCTGGAGCTGAGTACATGGGCCAAAAGCATGGCGGCAACGGGCTGCAAAGGCACAACCCGGAGGCGGATTCATCGGGCTGGGTAGTTCTCCTGTTAATTTGATGCGTTCACGACGAAGTTCAGGGTTTAAACGCGGTGTTGCAGACAGGAGTGCCTGAGTGTAAGGGTGACTCGGGTTATTGAAAATCGTATGTTTGTCGCCCTTTTCAACGCAGCGCCCCAAGTACATGACCATCACTTCATCTGCAATATGTTCAACGACAGAGAGATCATGAGAAATAAATACGTATGACAGACCCAGTTCTTGTTGCAAATCCATCATCAGATTCAGAACTTGCGCTCGTACCGAAACATCCAGAGCGGAAACGGGTTCATCTGCAATAACCACATCAGGATTCAGCATTAATCCACGGGCAATGGCAATACGCTGACGCTGCCCCCCAGAAAACATATGAGGATAACGCTGGTAATGTTCAGGTTTTAACCCTACTTTCGCCATCATTTGCAGCACTTTTTCTCTGCGCTCTTCTGATGTCAGTGTTGTGTTGATAAGCAGAGGCTCTTCCAGAATCTGCCCCACTTTTTTTCGTGGATTCAATGACGCATAAGGGTTCTGGAATACAATCTGAATTTTCTGACGCCGCAGTTTTTCGGCCTCTTTATCCGGCAGCAATAAATCCTGCCCCAGATAATACAGCTCCCCTTCTGTCGGCTTTTCAATCATAGTCAGCAAGCGCCCTAAGGTGGATTTTCCACAGCCAGATTCGCCGACAACAGCTAGCGTTTTGCCTTTTTCCAGTTCAAATGAGACACCATCTAATGCCTTCACCATCCGCTCCGGTGAAAATACCCCCGTTTTAACCGGATAATATTTTTTTAACTCAATCGCTTTCAGCAAAGGAACGGAAGTTTTTTCCTGCCCACTCGTGTTGTGAATCGCCTGTTTGTGCATCACCGTTTCTTGAATACTCATATCGTCGGCCTCCCCTTATCATCCAGCGGCATATGGCATTTAACCTGACGTTCTCCAACCAATTGCAATGCAGGCTCTACCTGATAGCAACGTTCAGTGGCATAAGGGCAGCGCGGGTTAAGCAAACACCCGACAGGACGATCATATTTACCCGGTACAACACCCGGCAAGGAAGCCAGGCGAGCCTTGTCTACCGCAAATTCCGGTAATGCCCGCAATAATGCCTGTGTATAAGGATGACGGGGCGCTTTGAATATTTCAGTCGCCTTTCCGGCTTCCACTACCTGACCTGCGTACATCACAATAATATGCTGTGCGGCTTCCGCAACCAGCGCCAAATCATGAGTGATCAGGATCAGCGCCATATTTTCCTGCTGCTGTAGTTCAAGCAGTAGTTCAATAATTTGAGCCTGAATAGTGACGTCCAGTGCTGTTGTCGGCTCATCCGCAATCAGTAGTTTTGGCCGACAGGCAATTGCCATCGCAATCATCACACGCTGGCTCATTCCTCCCGATAACTGATGTGGATAAACATCTAGACGGGAAGCGGGATCAGGAATACCCACCAGAGTCAGCAAATCAATCGCCCGCTGGTAACGGGTTTTGCGGCTGCCACCCTGATGGACTTTCAGCGCTTCCATGATCTGATAGCCCACGGTATAGCAAGGATTAAGGCTGGTCATCGGATCCTGAAAAATCATTGAAACTTCCGCTCCAATCAACTGGCGGCGTTCTTTTTCAGAAATTTTTGTCAGATCACAACCATCAAACTCCAGTTTATCAGCCATGACTTTACCCGGATAATCTATCAGCCCCATAATCGCCAGCGAACTGACGGATTTACCTGAGCCTGACTCTCCGACAATACCGACAACCTGCCCCTGCTCAACACTGTAGCTGATACGGTCAACGGCGCGGAATGGTGCCTCTTCATCCCCGAAGTGCACCGATAATTGGTCTATATTTAACAATGCCATTCCATACCCCTACTGCTTGAGCTTAGGATCGAGCGCATCACGCAGCCCGTCTCCCATCAGGTTAAATGCCAGTACTGTCAACAGGATCGCCAGCCCCGGGAAAGTGACCACCCACCAGGCACTCTGCGCAAATTGCAGTACATCTGACAACATGGTTCCCCATTCTGGTGTAGGCGGCTGTGCCCCCATCCCCAGAAAACCCAAAGCCGCCATATCGAGAATGGCATTCGAAAATCCCAATGATGCCTGTACAATCAGAGGGGCAAGGCAGTTAGGCAAAATATTGATGAACATCTGGCGTACTGCTCCTGCTCCGGCAACCTGAGATGCGGTCACATAGTCGCGGTTGACTTCCACCAGTACCGCCGCTCTTGTCAGACGAATATAGTGGGGCAAGGCAACAAATGTCAGAGCCAGAGATGCGTTCACAATAGACGGGCCGAAAATAGCCACCAGCACCAGTGCCAACAGCAGGCTGGGCAAGGCCAGCATAATATCGACTATCCGCATAATGGCTGCATCAACCGCACCGCCAAAATAACCGGATAACAGACCCAGAATAATCCCCATCACTAGTGACATCACAACAACCAGACAACCCACCAGCAGGGAAAGACGTGCACCATACATCAGGCGGGAAAGGATATCTCGCCCGACATCGTCAGTGCCGAGAATAAATTGCCAGCTTCCTCCATCCTGCCACACCGGAGGCAATAACAGAGAATCGCGGAACTGTTCAGCGGGGCCATGTGGCGCCAGTAAGCCTGCAAACAACGCGATCAATAACATCAGAACAATATAAGCAAGGCCAATAACAGCCCCTTTGTTGCGCTTAAAGTAATGCCAGAATTCCTGTATCGGCGTCATCATTTTTGGCGCACCTGATACTGTTTGCTCAGCACTTGATGCTGATTGTTCAGTAAGTTGAGTCATCATGCGCTCCTTATTTCTTATGCCGGATACGTGGGTTGACGATGCCATACAGCAGGTCAACCGCAAAGTTGACCAAAATGATCATAGTTGCCACCAGCAAAACTCCACCCTGTACCACCGGATAATCACGGCGCTGAAGTGCATCAATCAACCAACGCCCCAGCCCCGGCCATGAAAAAATCGTTTCGGTCAGAATCGCGCCCGCCAACATAACCCCCACTTGCAGACCAATCACCGTGACCACCGGCAACAAGGCATTACGTAGCGCATGAATGATAATGACACGCAAACGGCTCAGGCCTTTTGCCCGCGCAGTACGAATATAATCTTCGCCCAAAACTTCCAGCATGGATGAGCGGGTCATGCGCACAATGACCGCCAGTGGGATAGTTCCTAGCACAACGGCCGGAAGGATTATATGCATCACAGCATCGACGAAATCGCCGTCTTCTCCCCAAAACAAGGTGTCTATCAGCATAAAACCTGTCAGGGGATGACTGTCATCAAGAAACACACTATCGCTGATACGACCAGAAACAGGAGTCAGGTTCCAATGAACAGAAACCAGCATGATGAGCATAATGCCCCACCAGAAAATGGGCATTGAATAACCGGTCAGTGCCAGACCAACTGCGGTATGATCAAAGACAGAACCACGTTTGACCGCCGCCAGCACTCCAACTGGAATACCGACAGAAATGGCGAATAGCATGGCACAGAGGCCTAATTCCAGAGTGGCCTGAAATCGGGGGACAAATTCATCCCATACGGGAATACGGCTCTTCAGGGAGGAACCCAAATCACCATGTAGTATGCCATTGATGTAATGAAGATATTGCTCCCAAAGAGGCTTATCCAGCCCCATTGCTGCCATCAGTTCAGCATGACGTTCAGCTGAAATACCACGCTCTCCCGCCATAATCAGTACCGGATCACCGGGGATCATATGCACAAAAGCGAAAGTCAGCAGAGTAATACCAATAAACGTCGGGATCACTAACCCCAGACGCCGGAGGATAAATTGCAGCATATCCTGAATTCTCTTTTTAATTATTAATTACAGCTCTCAGGCTGTTTATGTATTACACAGACCTGCTTGCCTACCAGAGAAGAGTAACCATCCCCCGAAGAAATTCGGGGGATGGCAGTCATAACAAATGAAAAACAGAATTATTCGAGGTCTACGTTGTAAAAGAGGTGCTTGCCGAGTGGATCAACCACATAGCCTTTCACTTCCTTACGAATAGGTTCATAAACCGTAGAGTGGGCAACAATCAACGCCGGAACCTGTTCATGCATCACTACTTGCGCTTGCTTATAAAGCTCAGTGCGTTTGGCAACATCTGCTGTTTTACGGGCAGGTAGAATGATGTCTTCAAATTGTTTATCACACCATTTTGAATAGTTAGAACCCTGATCTTTAGCTGCGCAACTAAACAACGTACCAAAGAAATTATCAGGATCTCCATTATCCCCTGTCCAGCCCATCATAACGTTTTGAGGTTCACCATCTTTCGCCCGCTTCAGATATTCACCCCATTCATAACTGACTATTTTGGCTTTTACTCCAATTTTGGCCCAGTCCGCCTGAATTATTTCCGCCATACGGCGCGCATTCGGGTTATAAGGGCGTTGGACCGGCATTGCCCAAAGATCGGTTTCGAAACCATTCGCGAAACCAGCTTCTTTCAGCAGCTCTTTAGCCTTAGCCGGATCATAAGCATAATCTTTGATATCATCGTTATAACCCCACATTGTAGGAGGGATCAGGTTTTTCGCTTTCTGGCCCGCACCCTGATATACCGCCTCAATAATGGCATCTTTGTTCACTGCCATCGTCAATGCCTGACGCACTTTGAGGTTATCCATTGGCTTTTTAGTGACATTGTAAGAAAGATAACCGACATTCATCCCAGCCTGCTCTTTCAGGACAATATCTTTGTTCTGCTTCATACTCGCAATATCAGCAGGGTTCGGGTATGGCATGACCTGACATTCATTTTTCTGTAGCTTGGCATAACGAACAGAAGCATCAGGGGTAATAGAGAAGACCAGACGGTCAATTTTTGCTGGTCCTTCCCAATAATCCTTAAACGCCTTATAAAGAATACGGGAATCTTTCTGGTACTGTACTAACTGGAATGGCCCTGTACCAATTGGGTTCAGGTCGACTTTTTCCGGCGTACCCGCTTTCATCATGACATCAGCATATTCTTTGGAAAGAATTGAGGCGAAATCCATTGCCAGATTGGCTAAGAAAGGAGCTTCGGGGCGGGACAATACAAAGCGAACAGTATAATCGTCCACCTTCTCTATTTTATTGATGATATTCTCCATATCCATGCCGCTAAAGTATTCATAGCCACCACCGGATACTTGATGATATGGGTGATTTTTATCCTTCTGCCTCATAAAAGTAAAGATAATATCGTCGGCGTTGAAATCACGTGTGGGCTTGAAATCTTTACTGCTATGCCACTTTATACCCTTACGCAAATGGAATGTGTAGGTTTGACCATCATCACTAACGTCCCATCGTTCAGACAAACTGGGAATAATCTCTGTTGTACCTAATTTGAAATCTACCAGACGGTTATAAATTGGTCTGGCACTGGCATCAAAAGTGGTACCAGAGGTGAAAAACTGCGGGTTAAAACCTTCAGGTGAACCTTCTGAGCAATAGACCAGTGTTTTTGCCTGCACACCAGCAGCTACAGCCAAAGAAACAAGACCAATACCCAATTTCAGTAAACCGGGCTTTTTCTTTTTGGAGAGAATCATTACATAAGCTCCGTTTGTGGTGTTTATTGTGCCTTAGCCAAGCCCAGAATTTCCTGCCTAAATATCACTGTCCCGGCCTGTGTTATTGTTTTCGATTATCAATTAAACAATTGTTATGCCTGACGTCAATATAACCTCAGCAAAATATGAAACAATAGAAAAACACAAACGCAAAAGAATATTAACAAAAATAGTTATAAACTATGACGCGAGACACACACGCGGAGAAAAACACTAAAAATATCACTTATATAAAGCATTACATCCTATGGTTTATAATTTTAAATTTGTGACCGGATACTTAAATAATGAGCAAAAAGAGTTATCAGGAAAGTAAGCGAGGTAAGAGGCTAAAACGAATAAAAAAAAGAAAAACCTTAAATTCACCCTATTCAGGACAAATTAATGGCGTTATCCATTAAATTGAAAAATTAAGATGAGATAACCTTTTAAAGCTTCGAAAATGAAAGCAACATTAGTGGCTTAATGAACGAGATAAAGGGTGGTTGATAAATCAGAATATGATGAATTGGTTTTCGCCAGCTATATACGAAAAAACCCCGCTCAAAGAGCGGGGTTCCAGAATGCTGGTCGGCGAGAGAGGATTCGAACCTCCGACCCACTGGTCCCAAACCAGTTGCGCTACCAAGCTGCGCTACTCGCCGAAAACGAAGCGCATCTTACTGCCAGCGTCGCAGATCGTCAATAACTTTTTAAAGATAAGTAGTTATTTGACGAGAATACAACCAAATTCTACCCTATAACACATCCGCAGTGTTCAATATCTCAGCAGAAAAAAGCCTCGCACTGAGCGAGGCTTTGAGGGAAGCAATCCGATAATATCCATCGGCTATTACTTATTACTGTAGCAGTGAAATATCCGCAACCCGCAGGAACAGATCACGCAGTTCACTCAGCAATGTCAGACGATTTATCCGCACTTGCAGATCTTCATCCATAACCATCACATTATCGAAGAACGCATCCACAACTTCACGCAGGGAAGCCAATTCGACCAATGCATCCTGATAATTGCCTTCAGCAAACAGAGGAGCCAGTTTTTCTTTCAGGACGACAAGATGAGTCGCCAGCTGGATCTCTTCCGCTGCTTTCAGTACTGAAGCCTGAACTGCATCACTCAGTTTCTCTTCTGACTTCGCCAGAATGTTGGAAACACGCTTATTAGCCGCTGCCAGAGAAACAGCCTCATCCAGCGTACGGAAATGCGTTACCGCTTTCATACGGGCATCAAAATCGGCTGGTTGTGTCGGACGACGCGCCAGAACTGCCTGAATGGTATCAACGCTGTAACCCAGCTCCTGATACCAAGTGCGGAAGCGGCCGAGCATAAACTCAACAACATCATCCACAACTTTTGCATTGGTCAGTTTATCGCCATACAGACGTACAGCTTCTTCTGCCAGAGTCTGAAGATCGAGAGGTAATTTTTTCTCAACAATAATACGCAGTACACCCAGTGCGGCACGACGCAAAGCAAATGGGTCTTTATCCCCTTTAGGATGCTGGCCGATACCAAAAATGCCTGCCAGCGTATCCATTTTATCGGCAATCGCGACTGCGCAAGAAACACCGGTTGATGGCAGTTCATCACCAGAGAAACGTGGCTGATACTGTTCGTTCAGCGCCAGAGCCACATCTTCAGCTTCTCCGTCATGACGGGCATAATGCATACCCATCACACCCTGCGTATCAGTGAATTCAAAGACCATGTTGGTCATTAAGTCACACTTGGACAGCAAACCTGCGCGGGTTGCATGAGTAACGTCCGCCCCGATCTTGTCAGCAATCCAGCCAGCCAGAGCCTGAATGCGGTCTGTTTTATCACGCAGTGTACCCAGCTGTTTCTGGAACAAAACAGTCTCCAGACGCGGCAGGTTATCTTCCAGACGCTGTTTACGGTCAGTCTTAAAGAAGAATTCGGCATCTGCCAGACGTGGACGGACGACTTTTTCATTACCTGAGATAATCTGCTGTGGATCAGAAGATTCAATATTGGTAACAAAAATAAAGTTCGCCATCAATTTGCCGGATTTATCGTAAACCGGAAAATATTTCTGATCGCCTTTCATGGTATATACCAGTGCTTCCGCCGGTACTTCGAGGAATTTTTCTTCGAATTTTGCCGTCAGAACTACAGGCCATTCCACCAGAGAAGTCACTTCTTCCAGCAGGCTGTCGGTCAAATCCGCCACACCACCAAGCTGGGCCGCTGCCTGCTCTGCATCGCGCTTAATCAGGGTTTTACGCGTTTCATAATCTGCAATAACCCGACCACGCTCCTGCAAAATTGCCGGATACTGTTCTGCGTTATCAATAGTGAACTGCGCTTCACCCATAAAACGATGACCACGGATAATACGATCAGAGTTGATACCCAGAATTTCGCCTTCAATGACCTCACTACCCAGCAGCATAGTGACGGTATGAACAGGACGGACGAACTGAGTTTCTTTATCACCCCAACGCATCAGTTTAGGGATAGGCAGTTTAGCCAATGAACTGCTTACCATACCTGCCAGCAACTCTTTGGCTTCACAACCTTTAACCTGTGCCCGATACAGCAGCCATTCGCCTTTATCGGTTACCAGACGCTCTGCCTGATCAACAGTGATCCCACAACCTCGCGCCCAGCCTTCTGCCGCTTTGGTTGGTTTCCCTTCCGCATCGAACGCCTGAGAAATGGCAGGACCACGTTTTTCTACTTCACGATCAGCCTGTGCCGCCGCCAGATTGGCCACCTTCAGCGCCAGACGACGCGGAGCAGCAAACCAGCGAACTTCACCATGACCCAGATTGGCGTTGTTCAGTTCTGCTTCAAAATTGGCCGCAAAGGATTCAGCCAGTGAACGCAGCGCCTTTGGTGGCAACTCTTCTGTGCCGATTTCCACAAGGAAAGTCTGTTGAGTCATGATGGCCTCTTAATTTTCTGTTACGCCGTTTTTGTTACACATCGGGAAGCCAAGCGCCTCACGGGAAGCATAGTAAGCTTCAGCAACTGCTTTGGTCAGAGTACGGATACGCAAGATATAACGCTGACGTTCAGTCACGGAAATCGCTTTACGGGCATCCAACAGGTTAAACGTATGACCCGCTTTCAGAATGCGCTCATAAGCAGGCAATGGCAGAGGGGTTTCCAATGCCAGCAACTCCTGCGCTTCTTTTTCATACTGCTCAAAACAGGTGAACAGAAAATCCACATCTGCATATTCAAAGTTGTAAGTAGACTGCTCAACTTCATTCTGATGATAAATATCACCATAAGTTGTTTTACCCAGCGGGCCATCACTCCACACCAGATCGTAAACACTGTCTACACTCTGAATATACATGGCAAGACGTTCCAGACCGTAAGTGATTTCACCGGTAACAGGCTTACACTCAAGACCACCCACCTGCTGGAAGTAAGTGAACTGAGTCACTTCCATGCCGTTCAGCCAGACTTCCCAGCCCAGACCCCATGCGCCCAGAGTCGGGTTTTCCCAGTTATCTTCAACAAAGCGGATATCGTGAACGGTAGGATCAAGCCCCAGCTCTTTCAGTGAACCAAGATAAAGTTCCTGAATATTATCTGGAGAGGGTTTGATGATAACCTGAAATTGGTAGTAATGCTGAAGACGGTTCGGGTTTTCACCGTAGCGCCCGTCAGTCGGACGACGTGAAGGCTGTACATAAGCCGCAGCAATCGGCTCCGGCCCTAAAGCACGTAAACAGGTAATAGGATGAGAGGTTCCTGCGCCGACTTCCATATCCAATGGTTGGACAATGGTGCAGCCTTGACGCGCCCAGTAATCCTGTAATGTCAGGATAATGCCCTGAAAGGTTTTGGTATCAAACTTTTGCATGTTGAATCCGCACGCGATACGTATACACAATGGATTCCAAGATGCGTCGTGGCGGCAAAGGAGTAACCCCCGGGAGCATAGATAACTATGTGACCGGAGTGAGCGAACGCAGCCAACAAAAAGGCAACTTGAAAGACGAAGTGTATATGAATTTAAACGAAAGGAGTCAGTATACCCTTTGACTGTAAGATATACAGCACTGATCACCGCCCAATTTTGTCACAACATAAAAAAATCTTATCCGAATCACTTTACATGGATATTCATACAGCTAAAATTGGTGTAATTCTTCACCAACGCCTACGGAGATGCGCAATTCATGAATAAAGACATAACTCGCTGTGGCTGGGTTACCTCAGACCCTGACTATCTGGCCTATCACGACAATGAGTGGGGGAAGCCATTAAAGGATAGCCAAAAGCTTTTTGAATTGATTTGTCTTGAAGGACAACAAGCGGGTTTATCGTGGTTCACCATTTTAAAAAAACGCGAAGGTTACAGAAAATGTTTCCATCAGTTTGATCCCGTAAAAGTTGCCGGTATGGGTGAAAATGACGTCGAAAAACTCATGCAGGATCCTGCTATCGTCCGCCACCGTGCAAAAATTAATGCCATTATTGATAATGCCCGCGCCTATCTGAAAATGGCCGAGCAGGGTGAAAATTTCAGTGAATTTATCTGGCAGTTTGTTGACGGTGTTCCGCAAATAAATCATTGGGAAACATTGGCAGAAGTACCAACCAAAACTGACCTTTCTGATGCTCTTTCAAAGGCACTGAAAAAACGTGGCTTTAAATTTATCGGTAGCACCACCTGCTATGCTTTTATGCAAGCTGCGGGTTTGATGGATGATCACATCGCAAACTGTTTATGCCGGAAATAAGCGTATACGCTCTCAACAAAGAGGTAACTTAAAAAACGAAGCATAAAAATAGGTGACAATATAACAAGACGCGAGTTATGGTGTCTTCTTACCATACTCCTACAAAATACAAACAAAGACGCAACAGCCGTTATGAAATTCTCTCAATTCGGAAACAAATTCACACAAGAGTCAGGTATTACGCGCCTGATGAATGATCTCAACCAGGGCCTGAGAACACCCGGCGCGATTATGCTTGGTGGTGGCAACCCTGCCCATATTCCTGAAATGGATGAGTATTTCCAGCAACTATTGGCGGATATGGCGTTAAACGGTCAATTAACTGAAACCCTGTGTAATTACGATGGCCCACAGGGAAAAAATACGTTAATTGCTGCACTGGCACAGGAATTACAGGAAAAACTCGGTTGGGATGTTAATCCACAGAATATTGCCCTGACCAATGGTAGCCAAAGTGCTTTTTTCTACCTGTTTAATTTATTAGCAGGGCGTGATGAAAATGGCTCAATAAAACGGGTTCTGTTTCCGCTTGCGCCTGAGTATATTGGCTATTCTGATTCTGGTCTGGATGAAGGTCTATTTGTTGCTAATAAACCTAATATTGAATTATTGCCTAATGGGCAGTTTAAATATCATGTTGATTTTGACCACCTGAATATTTCTGAAGATATCAGCCTGATCTGTGTTTCGCGTCCAACGAACCCAACGGGTAATGTTGTCACTGACGAAGAATTACTGCGCTTGGATGCATTAGCTCAAAAACACCAAATTCCTCTGCTGATCGATAATGCCTATGGTGTGCCATTCCCGGGTATTATTTTTAGTGAAGCAACTCCTCTGTGGAACCCTAATATTATCTTATGTATGAGCCTGTCCAAACTTGGGCTACCGGGTGCTCGCTGCGGAATCATCGTTGCCAATGAAAAGATTATTCAGGCAGTCAGTAACATGAATGGTGTGATTAGCCTGGCTCCGGGAGGCATTGGGCCTGCCATGACGCTGGAAATGATCCGCCGTAATGATCTGTTCCGTTTATCCCAAAATGTTATCCAACCATTTTATAAAAAACGGGTAGAGCAAGTCATTGAGATCATTCGTCGCTATCTGCCAGAAGAATACTGCCTTATCCATAAACCAGAAGGGGCAATATTCCTCTGGCTCTGGTTCAAAAATCTGCCGATTACAACGGAAGTCCTTTATCAGCGCTTAAAAAAACGGAAGGTATTAATGGTACCGGGTCATTATTTCTTCCCCGGTCTGGAACACAACTGGCCTCATGCTCACCAATGTATGCGCATGAACTATGTGCCTGATCTAGCAAAAATAGAAGAAGGTATCCGTATTTTGTCCGAAGAAATTGAGATTGCCCATCAGGAAGTAGCGTGTTAATCGGACTATAAAAAAAGCTCCCTCATTTATGGTGAGGGAGTAAGATGATAACGAGGACTTTTTACCTGAGAACAGGACAGTAGTTATTAGAATCCCAAAAGAATTCTTCACACACAGTAGGAAAGGAAAACGATCCTTGTTTATGCACTTTCCCTGAACTCGGTATATTTAACCAGAAAACAAAAAAGATAATGGTCTGAATAGACAGGTTTTTTTCACTTTAAATTGCCTCTACTATGTGAAATTAAGACAATTACCCCGTATTGTGTGATCTAAAGCACACTTAATAAATCAAACACATATACTTAATTATTCAACGCTGTTTTCAACCTTCCTCTCTGCCAGAAAATAATATCTACTAACAGTCTCCAGATTCAGTGACGGTCAGTATTAATAGGCAAGCTCGCTTGTTAGTAGGACAAATTTGTTTCCGACGAATTTTTCGTACTTTTTCCACTACGACTCAACTCGAAATACTGGAATATAAATTCAAATAAAATAATTACTTTTGTTTTTATTTCAAATAAAAATCATTACAGAGAATTAAAGAAGTTTATCGAAAAAAATCATTAAATTTAACAATAAGTGCTATAGCAAACTGAATATTACCTAACTATAGTAAGTAGTATTAAAAAGTTATTTTTATGCTTATTCATGAATAAATCATATTAGGCATAAATATAACTTCTGGATATTGGCAATTAACTCATTGAGCTCAAGGAATGGAAATGATGAAAAACTATAAACTGCTTCTATTACCTTCTACTATTATTGGAGGGCTTTTGCTAACAGGTTGCTCCAGTATCATGACCCACAGTGGCCCTAACCAAGGGTATTATTCGGGAGCACAAGCCAATATTGATATGTTAAAAGATAATAAGACAGGATGGTTTCTGAAACCCCTGATTGTAGTCGATCTACCATTATCTGCCTTTTTAGATACCCTTTTACTCCCCTATGATTATGCTATCTCCAATCAGGATCAAACGGAGCAATCCCCTAAACTTCGTATTGAAAAACTGGAAGAAAGCACAACCAGCACACAATCGATATTAGAAAACTCGATGAATAATGAATCCTAATTTTGCCAATACCGATTAGGCTGAAAATTACCTTGTCCCTACTATTTTTCAGGCATCGTTATTGTGCAACGGTGCCTATTTCAACCCTGTCTCAACAATGAAAAGCTGCCGATATTCATTAATATCCCGCATAAACGCAATATATCGGTCATCAGGTGAAAACACGATTGCATCAGAGCATGGAGCATTATCAGTACGTGCTGTTAACCGCAGAGTTTCCCCACTCAGGCTGTCACAAAGCATGACACTGTTATCGCAAACAAAAGCAATAAACCGCCCCCGGCTATCCCAGTTAAATGCAGATTGTATGTCATGAGTATTATCTGTGATCTGTATCGGCTCTCCTCCATTTGGAGATATATACCATAATTGGATAACACCATTGTTATCTCTCATCAGAAAACAAATTTTACTGCCATCCGGTGATGCTCTGAGCCAATGACGGGGGATATTGACTACTCCCGGATAACAGTTCTGATGAGAGAACGTTAATCGCTTTTGTTTAACCCCAGCGGGCGGCGCAGGTAATGCCGTTTCAGTTCCGGCTAATGGCTGGTTACCTTCGAGTGCATAATCCTCATCATGCTCAGGCAGGTCAACCAGATAAATTTCAGGGATTTTTTCACCACTTTCAGCACACGTGTCACCAATAAAAGCCAGTGCCCAACGCTGCCATTGCCCATTCTCTTTAAGATATCCCTGTTGGCCAACCCACCCTTCTTCATATGCACGATTGATCTCATCACTACCGGGTTTTGGATGTGTTGTGGTTTGGCTAACAACGACGGAAAAATAACGACCATCGTATTCTCTCGGGTGTTTTTTCGCTGAAATCACAGTTCTGAGTGGAACAGCCACAGCGACATTACGCAAATCAAGAGCAGGATCTAACTCATGCATAACATGGTCATTATAGGTAAAACTCAAACGGCTACTGTCAGGACTGAAAACATGCACATGTGTACCACCTCGCAAGGCTCCGGCTGTATAAGGAGGGGTAATATCCAGTGCATCAATATTGACAGCAACGTTTGGTTCATTGTCGGAAACAATCACTCCACGACGATGATGAAAATCATATTGCCAGTGATCATCCGGGTGCTCTGGGCCATGAATAAATGCGTAACGTACCGGCTCTTGTGAGCTAACAGTGACAACCCCAACATGTGCCCCATCTTTTGCCTGATAAATAATCTCTGTCTGGCCGTTACTGATATGAATTTTTTCTATCGTCAGGCCGGAAAAAGAGGCTCCGTCAGGACGTACATCATAAACCAGCCACTGGCTATCAGGAGTCCAGATATTTATATTAGTTATCTGATGGCTACGGTTATCAAATGTAATCTGACGTTCCTTGAAAATCATTTTTTTCCACCTTAATATGCGGGAATTCGGATAATAAAAACTAACTTTATGTAAATTTAACTAAAAATTTTCAATCGAGGCGTTATTATTTCCGCATTACTCTTACTTCTCTATTATCTTTCATCTGACTAAATTTATGCTACTCAGTGTCCTTTATATCATTGGTATCACGGCTGAAGCCATGACGGGTGCTTTAGCCGCAGGTCGCCGAAAAATGGATGTCTTCGGCGTGATTATTATCGCTTCTGTAACGGCCATCGGTGGTGGTTCCGTTCGTGACATAATTCTGGGCCATTACCCACTTGGCTGGGTCAAAAACCCAGAGTACATCGTGACTGTTGCTTGTGCTGCTGTTTTCACTATTTGGATAGCTCCCATGATGAAGCATTTACGTCGTTTGTTTCTTATTCTGGATGCAATCGGCCTGATTGTTTTTTCAATTCTTGGTGCACAAATCGCTCTGGATATGGACTACAGCCCAATCATCGCCGCTATTGCTGCTGTTATTACCGGCGTTTTTGGTGGCGTGCTGCGCGATATGTTTTGTAATACTATCCCGCTGGTGTTTCAGAAAGAAATTTACGCTGGAGTCTCCTTTGCTGCTGCTTGGTTATATATCGCCCTATTGCATACTCCACTACATCCCAACAGCGTCATTATCATCACCCTGATTGCTGGCCTCGCAGCCCGCCTAATAGCTATTCGCTATCGTCTTGGATTACCCATCTTTAATTACGATGGCGCTGATCACTGATATGAATCTGGGCGTTTGAAGCAAACTTTTGCTCCTACGCTCTTATTCGACTTCACAGCTTTATTTTCCTTATCCCCAATGAATGTATAATAATATCTCTACAGATCAATGCCCTGTAAGGTTAATACTTCCACAACGTCTTTAATGTCAGGGTGCTGAAAAAACCCCTCAATTTTTGCTCTTTGTTTAACCGATAAAGCACTATATTTTTGTGTTTCTGCTTCGGGTAACTGCATTTTTCCGAATAAAGCAATTTCATTTGTCAATTTATTGGCATAAGGCATTCCGATTGCTTCACGCCATAATGAAGCTGGCTGCTGCTTTGATTGCTGGAATTGACTGAAAATTGATTCAGCACGCTTAGTTCCTATATTCGGTATTTCAGCTAGTTGTGTGGCATCCAATGCTAGCCAATCTGTCAGGTTCTTGATCTTTTTACTCGCGACTAAAGTCATCCATGTACCTTGACTCACTCCCCTCATTTTCAATTTTTCGCCCATCCATGTCAGACGTGCGATAAACTGCTGCTGGCACTCATCATTATTCAATACAAAACAACTGAGTGAATGAAATTGCTCTGCATCAGGGGGATTAAGATATTTGCGCCCAGTGATACGCCAAACCACCTTATCGAGTTTTGGTATGCCATGCCCTGCCAGTGTGATTGTTACTTTATCTCCCGGATAAACATCCCAATGCTTCCAACGCGTCACCGAGCCAATATGAACGCGGCTAATCTGCCTATCATCTAGTTGAACTTTTTCCAGCTCCAGTAGTACGGAAATTTTTCCGGTGCGGCCTATCCTGAATTGAATATCGTTTACTGTGGTGATTTGTTGCTGTAGGGGATATTTCCATGCAACAGCCCAGCTGTTTGAACCTGAACGCCATTGCCTACCAGCCGGCTCAGTTCCTTGCCTTAATACAACACCATCAGTAGCAAAAGGGAGGGGGTGGGTAAAATACATTTTCCATTTTTCTTCTGCCTCTTCTGCACTGGAAATAGGGTGGCTGAATTGTTGCGTAGCCGGAAAGCCCATGGAAGCCAGTTGTTCAAGCTTAACAGCCATTTCATCCGGCCCGTCCGGCCAGCTCCATATAAATACCCCTATTTGACTGAGTTCTGCTGAGGGTGTTTTACGCATCATCAAACCCGCAACCTTGCTGCGTGCGCCCTGACTACCGACAACCGACTGGCGGTGATTATTCTGTTGCCAAAAAAGTTCGCCTTGTAACACCATATGTTCCGGCGCATCTTTTACCTGTTCGGGAATGCTGGATATAAATTTGCTTTTATCCAGCCAGTCTGTGCCTTCTGTTCCATTCCCACGACTGATTAACCTTGTCAACCGCCCCTTCTGATAAACCAGTGTCACCGCAACGCCATCAATTTTGGGCTGTAACCAAACTTTCGAGCGCCCTTGTAACCATTTCCGCACTTCGTCCAGACCTTTCAGTTTACGCAACCCTGTATGCTGGACAGGATGAACCTGTTTTCCATTATCCGGAATGGCTATAACAACGGGATGATTCTGTGTCTGATTCAGGCAATGCTGCCAATGTGTCAGGGTTTCCAATAGCTGATCATAAATTTCATCATCTATTTCACTAATTCCCTGCTGGCGATACAGCTGCTCCCATCGCGCTACCTGTGGTGTCAGGTGTTCAATTTCAAGCTGAAGTTTTTCCTTTGACCAGACAGGGCAATCTGCTGCAAGTGCTATCGGTACTCCACATAACAGCATCAATATTATAATGAGAAAATTAAGCATCCTTGCTCCATACGTTCCTTAAATGCAGGCAAAGGATAATCAAGAAATCTGGTTGCACCAATGAGGAAAAAGAACGTTTGCGATGAGTCTCGAAAAATTATTAGTTTGTTGCTGCAACCTGTTATTTTATATGGAATTATTTCACAAAATATCGCTTTAAACTTCGTTTGTTAATAAAAAATTTTGTTGAATCACTCGTAGGCATGTATTGTAACGCTGCATGGTTCAACGTATCCGTGTATACTATGTGGGATTTTATATTCCTGCGCTTGCATTTATTAATACCCAACCAGTCAAGAAATCAGCATGAGCCAAGGAACGTTATATATTGTTTCTGCACCGAGTGGAGCAGGCAAATCAAGCCTTATTCAGGCTTTATTAAATACCCAGCCTTTGTATGACACTCAGGTTTCTGTTTCACATACAACCCGTCCGGCACGTCCAGGCGAAAATCACGGTGAACATTATTTTTTCGTCACAACAGATGAATTCCAGAATATGATTAACCATGATGAATTTTTGGAACATGCCTGTGTTTTCGGTAACTATTACGGCACTTCTCGTAAAGTAATCGAAGATACTCTCGCCAGTGGGGTTGACGTCTTTCTTGATATTGACTGGCAGGGTGCGCAACAAATCCGTCAGAAAATGCCTGCGGCCCGTAGTATTTTTATTCTGCCTCCTTCAAGGGAAGAATTACTCCGCCGCCTGCGCGGGCGCGGTCAGGACAGCGAAGAGGTCATTGCTAAACGCATGTCTCAGGCTGTCGCTGAAATGGAGCATCATGGCGAGTATGATTACGTCATCATCAATGATGATTTCAATACCGCTCTGGCCGATTTACAATCGGTTATTCGTTCAGAACGCCTGCGTTTAGAAAGGCAGGCTCAACGGCATGATGCGTTAATCAGCAAATTATTGGCAGACTGAACTAAGTTTCAGTATCATGTCCGGTCACTTATTTATCTGTGGAGTAGCACACATATGGCACGCGTAACTGTTCAAGACGCAGTAGAAAAAATTGGTAACCGTTTTGACCTGGTGTTGGTCGCTGCTCGCCGAGCACGCCAATTGCAGTCAGGCGGAAAAGATCCTCTGGTTCCGGAAGAAAACGATAAGATGACGGTTATCGCTCTGCGTGAAATCGAGCAGGGTCTTATCAATAATAAAATTCTTGATGTTCGTGAGCGTCAGGAACAACAGGAGCAGGAAGCTGCAGAAATCAACGCTGTTTCTGCTATCGCCGACGGTCGTCGTTAATTTTACGGTAGGTCTGCCTTGTACCTGTTTGAAAGCCTGAATCAGCTTGTTCTTAAATATTTGCCTGAAGATCAGATTGGTCTGTTGAAGCAGGCTTATATCGTAGCTAGGGATGCCCATGAAGGGCAGACCCGCTCCAGTGGTGAGCCATATATTACTCATCCGGTCGCTGTTGCCTGTATTCTTGCTGAAATGCGCCTTGATCATGAAACACTGATGGCCGCACTTCTGCATGATGTCATTGAAGATACACCAACGACATTTCAGGATATCGAGCAACTATTCGGGACAGCTGTCGCCGGATTAGTGGAGGGTGTCTCTAAGCTGGACAAACTGAACTTCCGTGATAAAAAAGAAGCTCAGGCAGAAAACTTTCGCAAAATGGTCATGGCAATGGTACAGGATATCCGTGTCATTCTGATCAAACTGGCAGACCGTACACATAACATGCGAACCCTTGGTTCCTTACGCCCTGATAAACGGCGGCGCATCGCCAGGGAAACGCTGGAAATTTACAGTCCGTTAGCCCATCGATTGGGTATCCATCACCTGAAAACAGAACTGGAAGAGCTGGGTTTTGAAGCTCTGTATCCGAACCGTTACCGGGTGATTAAAGAGGTCGTTAAAGCTGCTCGCGGCAACCGTAAGGAGATGATCCAGAAAATTCTGTCAGAAATTGAGGGCAGATTAACGGATGCCGGTATCAAATGTACCGTCAATGGGCGGGAAAAACACCTCTATTCTATCTATCGTAAGATGCACCTGAAAGAACAGCGTTTTCATTCCATCATGGATATTTACGCGTTCCGTGTCATCGTCGATAACCTTGATACCTGTTACCGTGTTCTGGGCCAAATGCACAGCCTGTATAAACCCCGTCCCGGTAAGGTAAAAGATTATATTGCCATTCCCAAAGCCAATGGTTATCAGTCCCTGCATACTTCTCTTATCGGTCCACACGGAGTCCCGGTTGAAGTGCAAATCCGTACTGAAGATATGGATCAAATGGCTGAAATGGGGGTGGCTGCACACTGGGCTTATAAAGAACAGGGTGAATCAGGTACGACTGCTCAGGTTCGTGCTCAACGCTGGATGCAAAGCCTGTTAGAGCTTCAGCAAAGTGCGGGTAGCTCTTTCGAATTCATTGAAAGCGTCAAATCTGATCTATTTCCTGATGAAATCTACGTTTTTACGCCTGAAGGGCGCATTGTCGAATTGCCGGCAGGAGCAACACCTGTCGATTTTGCCTATGCCGTTCATACCGATATTGGTCACGCCTGTGTCGGAGCTCGTGTTGATCGTCAGCCTTATCCGCTGTCTCAAACCCTCAGCAGTGGGCAAACCGTCGAAATCATTACCGCACCAAGTGCCCGTCCTAATGCCGCATGGCTGAATTTTGTCGTCAGCTCTAAAGCACGCGCTAAGATCCGCCAGCTATTGAAAAACCTTAAGCGGGATGATTCAGTCAGTTTAGGGCGGCGTCTGCTTAATCATGCCCTCGGCAACGGCCTGAAAGTCGCCGATATCCCAGAAGAAAACATTGCCAGAGAACTGGCGAGAATGAAACTGACTTCACTGGATGATCTGCTGGCAGAAATCGGTTTAGGTAATGCAATGAGTGTCGTTGTTGCTCATAATCTATTGGGCGAGACGGAAAAAATGCCAAATAGTCATAGTGGCAATAATAACAATGGCAACAATAATAGTAACAACAATAGTAATAATAGCCGTAAACTGCCTATCAAAGGCGCGGATGGTATCCTGATTACCTTTGCCAAATGTTGTCGTCCTATCCCGGGTGACCCGATTATTTCCCATATCAGTCCGGGCAAAGGTTTGGTTATCCATCACGAATCCTGCCGTAATATCCGTGGCTACCAGAAAGAACCGGAAAAATTCATGCCTGTTGAGTGGGATAAAGATGTCAACAGCGATTTTATTGCCGAAATTAAAGTTGATATGTTTAATCATCAGGGGGCACTGGCAAATCTGACAGCCGCCATTAATGATGCAAACTCCAATATCCAAAGCATGAATACCGAAGAAAAAGATGGCCGCGTTTATTGTGCTTTCATTAGGTTGACTGCCAAAGATCGTATCCAGCTGGCAAATATCATGCGCAAGATACGTGTCATGCCGGATGTACTACGAGTCAGCCGTAACCGAAATTAGAGGTTATGAATCCTAAACGTTATGCACGTATTTGCCAGATGATGGCAATGCGTCAGCCTGACCTGACGATTTGTTTAGAAGAAGTACATAAACCCCATAATGTATCTGCAGTGATTCGTACTGCGGATGCTGTGGGTATTCACCAAATCCACGCCGTCTGGCCTACCCAACAATTACGAACTCAACTCTCTTCCGCTGCGGGCAGTAACAGCTGGGTTCAGGTAAAAACTCATTCATCCGTTGAGCAGGCTATCAGCCAGTTTAAAACTGCCGGAATGCAGGTATTAGCGACCAATCTTTCTGATAAAGCCGTCGATTTCCGTCAGATTGATTACACTAAACCTACCTGCATCATTATGGGGCAGGAAAAGAAAGGCATTTCCAAACAAGCTATTGCTCTGGCAGATTATGACATTGTCATTCCGATGGCAGGCATGGTTCAGTCGCTGAATGTCTCCGTTGCTTCTGCGCTGATACTGTATGAAGCACAGCGGCAACGCCAGCTTGCCGGCATGTATCAGCGAGAAGAAAGTACGCTATCTGAGGAAGATCAACAAAAATTGCTATTTGAAGGGGGATATCCCGTTTTAGCAGCGGTTTCACACCGTAAAGGGCTGGAACAACCTTTCATTGATAAGCAAGGGCAAATCATAGCAAGTGAATCTTGGTGGGCAGCAATGCAGGCAACGACAACACCATCAGCAGGGAAATAAATCACACTGACGGAAAACCGGATTGATGGAGAACTGGATTAATGGAGAATAGAGATGAAAGGCCGATTACTTGATGCCATCCCGTTAACAACTTTACGTGGTGTTGGAGCCAGTCAGGTAGGTAAGCTCGCCAAACTGGGATTGGTCAATCTACAGGATCTATTACTGCATTTGCCTCTCCGTTATGAGGATCAAACCCGGCTATACCCTATCAATGAAGTGTTGCCCGGTATTTATGCGACGGTGACAGGCGAAATTTTACGTACCAATGTCGTTTTTGGGCGGCGACGTATGATGACCTGCCAAATCAGTGACGGCACTGGCGTATTGACCCTGCGCTTTTTCAATTTCACTGCCGCCATGAAGAACAGTCTGGCAGAAGGTAAACATATCATCGCTTATGGTGAAATACGCCGGGGCTCTCAGGGTGCTGAAATGATTCACCCGGAATACAAAATCCAGCAACACGCCGAGCGTATCCATTTGCAGGAAACCTTAACCCCTGTCTACCCTACGACAGAGGGAGTACGTCAAACTACGCTGCGTAAATTAATCGAACAGGCTTTGGAGCTGCTGGATACCTGCGCCGTTAATGAGTTATTACCTGAGCAGTTCAGCCGGAAGATTATCAGCCTCTCAGATGCCCTGCATACGTTACACAGCCCACCACCTGACATTTCCTTGGCTGATTTGGAAAGTGGCAGACATCCGGCTCAACGCCGCCTGATTCTGGAAGAATTATTGGCTCATCATTTAAGTATGCTGGCGGTCAGAGCAGGTGCGCAACGCTTTCAGGCCCAGCCACTCACTGCGGATAATTCATTAAAACAGCGGTTACTGGCTCTGCTCCCTTTTTCACCGACTCGTGCACAAGATCGCGTGGTGGCGGAAATAGAGCATGATCTGGAAAAAGATGTTCCGATGATGAGGCTGATTCAGGGCGATGTCGGATCCGGAAAAACACTGGTTGCGGCACTGGCGGCAGTCCGTGCCATCGTTCATGGTAAACAAGTTGCATTGATGGCCCCCACCGAACTACTGGCTGAGCAACATGCCAACACTTTTCGCCAGTGGCTGGAACCTCTCGGCATTCAGGTAGGATGGCTGGCTGGAAAACAAAAGGGCAAAGCCCGGCAGGCACAACAGGAAGCTATTGCCAGCGGGCAGGTCAGTATGGTCGTCGGGACACATGCTATGTTTCAGGAACAGGTTAAATTTTCCGGGCTGGCATTGGTAATTATTGATGAACAGCATCGCTTCGGTGTTCATCAGCGTCTGGCACTGTGGGAAAAAGGGCATGAACAGGGCTTTCATCCTCATCAATTAATCATGACTGCCACACCAATTCCACGGACACTGGCAATGACCGCTTATGCCGATTTGGACACATCCGTTATTGATGAACTTCCTCCCGGGAGGACACCGGTAACAACTGTCGCCATTCCCGATACCCGTCGGAATGAAATTATCCAGCGAGTTAAAAATGCCTGCTTAGATGAAGGGCGTCAGGCTTATTGGGTGTGTACTCTGATTGAAGACTCTGAAGTTCTGGAAGCACAGGCGGCTCAGGTTACCAGTGAAGAGCTTGCTCTAGCGTTACCTGAATTGAAAATCGGTTTAGTTCATGGACGGATGAAGCCAACAGAAAAGCAAACCATCATGGAGGCTTTTAAGCGTGGTGAACTACAATTATTGGTTGCCACAACAGTGATTGAAGTTGGTGTTGATGTTCCCAATGCCAGCCTGATGATCATCGATAACCCGGAGCGATTGGGGCTTGCTCAGTTACACCAGCTTCGCGGTCGCGTCGGGCGCGGTGCCATTGCCTCACATTGTGTTCTGCTTTATAAAACGCCGCTGACCAATACCGCCAGGATCCGTTTGCAGGTTCTGCGGGACAGTAATGATGGTTTCGTTATTGCCCAAAAAGATTTAGAGATCCGCGGGCCGGGTGAACTTCTTGGTACACGTCAAACCGGTAATGTCGAATTCAAAATTGCCGATTTATTACGAGACCAGAGTATGCTCCCTGAAGTTCAGCGTATTGCCCACTATATCCACCAGCATTACCCGGAAAACGCGAAGGCCCTGATAGAGCGCTGGCTTTCTGACCGCTCTCAGTATAGCCATGCCTGAGTGATAAGATTTAACAAAAATAACTAAAAAAATGCCGCTGAAATCTTCCAGCGGCATACCTAACAAGAACAAAAAGCGAAGTTAAATTAACCTGTGACAGATGGGAATATAGGTAGCATCAGGTAAATTTTGATAATTGCTGCGTTAACGATATCAATAAAGAAGGCACCTACCATCGGTACGAGCAAGAATGCCACATGTGAAGGCCCGAAACGGTCAGTAATTGCCTGCATATTTGCGATAGCTGTAGGTGTCGCACCCAGCCCGAAACCACAGTGGCCAGCTGACAGTACCGCTGCATCATAATTCTTACCCATGACTCTGTAAGTCACGAATATCGCGTACAATGCCATCACTACCGCCTGTACAGCGAGGATCACCAGCATCGGCAGGGCAAGGGAAGCCAGTTGCCACAATTTGAGACTCATCAATGCCATTGCAAGGAAGAGTGACAAACTGACGTTACCCAATACCGATACAGCACGATCAAATACCCGGTAAAAACCAAGCAGAGATAAGCCATTGCTCAGTATCACCCCGGTAAACAGAACACAGACAAACGTTGGCAAAAAGAGAGTATCTTCCAACACTTTCTCAAGGTAGTTACCGACCAATAAACAAATAGAGATTAATGCGATGGTTTCCAGCATGACCAATGGCGTGATCAGACGGCCGGTATAAGGTTTTTCAAATGCAGATGGAACTTCAGCATCATCATTCTCCAGACCCGGTGTTTTGTCGTTTCTCACCAGCAAGCGAGCAACAGGCCCACCAATCAGGCCTCCGAGAATCAAACCAAATGTCGCACAAGCCATTGCCACTTCAGTCGCATTCTCAAAACCGTAGCGTTCAGTAAATACCTTACCCCATGCTGCACCCGTGCCGTGCCCTCCCGAAAGAGTCACAGATCCTGCCAATAGCCCCATCAATGGGTCAAGGCCGAGCATTTTCGCCAGCGCAATACCGACTGTGTTTTGTACCAACAGCAAGCCGACAACGGCAACAACAAAGATTAAGAGAAGTTTTCCGCCTGCTCTCAGGCTGGCGAGGTTAGCATTCAGGCCAACGGTGGCGAAAAATGCCAACATAAGGGGGTCTTTGAGGGATAGGTCAAAGCTGACTTCCCAGCCCGTAGACTGTTTAACTGCCAGCAGAACAAAAGCAACCAGTAAGCCACCTGCGACTGGCTCTGGAATTGTATACTTTTCAAGAAATGAAATTGACTGTACGAGCTTTCTTCCCAGTAGCAAAACAAGTGTGGCCGCAACGAGCGTGCCATAAATATCCAGATGATACATTTATGTACCCCATCTAATTGTTAAAATTATGTTAATTTAATGCGACGTTATAATCATCCTATAAAAACGCCAAGAGCAGGTAAGGATTGGATTAGAAAAAAAATTCCTAATAAACACAAGTTAAAACATTTAAAAATGTGACGAAATAAGGTTATAAGCCATAGACAAAATTTCACGCAAACGATTGCTTTTATAATTTAGATCAATAAAATGTGTTTTTTTCATTCGAAATTACACTCATGGCCACCTCAACCCGCGAAAATTCAGCACTGGAAACTCTCAAAAAATCAGACAGCGAATTGATTTACCGTCTGGAAGATAAACCTCATCTTCCGCATGCTGTCTTTGCCGCCTTTCAGCATCTACTGGCAATGTTTGTTGCGGTTATCACACCGGCTATGTTGATCTGTCAGGCGCTTGGGCTTCCGGCAGAAGATACCCAACGCATCATCAGTATGTCCCTGTTTGCCTCCGGTCTGGCATCACTGATCCAAATCCGCTCTTGGGGACCTGTTGGTTCTGGTTTACTTTCCATTCAGGGTACCAGCTTTAATTTTGTCACTCCTCTCATCATGGGAGGCTTGTCCCTGAAAAATGGCGGAGCTGATGTGCCGACCATGATGGCTGCCCTGTTTGGCACGTTGATGCTTGCAGCAACGACAGAGATATTGCTTTCCCGTGTACTTCATCTGGCTAAAATGCTCATCACCCCTTTGGTTTCCGGCATTGTTGTGATGATTATTGGCCTGTCACTGATTCAGGTCGGGCTGACTTCTATCGGTGGTGGCTATTCTGCTATTCAGCAAGGTACATTCGGCGCTCCTGAAAATCTTTTTCTGGCAGGAATTGTTCTTGCCATTATCGTACTGCTGAACCGTCAGCGTAATCCCTATCTGCGGGTTGCTTCTCTGGTTATTGCCATGGCAGTAGGGTATCTGGCCGCTTGGTACATGGACATGCTACCCCACTCAGCCACAACAGAAGACAAACCAGTTATTACTGTGCCTGCCCCGCTGTATTACGGGCTTTCTGTTGACTGGCATTTACTCATTCCATTAATCCTGATTTTTATGGTGACATCACTGGAAACGATTGGGGATATTACGGCAACTTCAGATGTTTCTGAGCAGCCTGTCTGCGGCCCGCTATATATGAAGCGTATTAAGGGCGGTGTACTGGCAAATGGCGTCAATTCGATGATTTCTGCCGTATTTAATACATTCCCGAATTCCTGTTTTGGTCAGAATAATGGCGTCATCCAATTAACGGGTGTTGCCAGCCGTTATGTTGGCTACCTTATTGCTTCTATGCTGATCCTGATGGGGCTATTTCCGGCAGTCGCCGGTTTTGTGCAGCATATTCCAGAGCCGGTATTAGGTGGTGCCACGATTGTCATGTTCGGTACGATTGCCGCATCCGGTGTCAGAATTGTTTCCCGGGAACCATTAAATCGCCGTGCCATTATGATCATTGCATTATCACTGGCCATGGGGCTTGGCGTTGCACAACAACCCCTCATTTTACAGTTTGCCCCTGAGTGGATAAGAAATCTGTTTTCTTCCGGTATTGCCGCTGGTGGCCTGACCGCAATTCTGCTTAATCTGATTTTTCCTCAGGAAAAGTAACTTATCGCGTTTCGATCTAAGATTTTTACCTTAGTTTTCACATTGATAGTTATATTATCCCGCGCTAATCGCGGGATTTTTTTTATATTTTGCGTAATCTTTCGCAATATTCTGCCCTAAATGGGAGAATTAAAGGTTTTTCAGCATTGTCTATTGAGTGATGCTCTTTTTTACGGCATAAAAGGATCTTTTTCAGGAAGATGATATTGGGGTGAGATGATGAAGTGGTTAGGGAAAGGCTTTGCTGTTCTGTTGTTATTACTGATTCTGGCAATTATTGCTGTTTATTTTGTTGCTCAGACACATTGGGGAGCAAAGAAAATAAGCAGATGGATTAATAAACAAGGCCATTATCAGATCAATATTGAAAATATCCATCATAGTTGGCTCCAGCCTATGACCTTAATCCTCAATAATGTGAGTCTACATGATAAACAGAGCTCTTTCTCACTCAATGCCAATAGCGTAGATCTGGATTTTAAATGGCAGGCTCCGACAAAATTAACAAATCTGCGTAAGCTGACCTTACAAGATGGGCAACTGATACTTTCAGGTTCCGAGTTTACTCCCGCCTTGAAAGCCGATGTTTTGCAACTGAATAAGATGGATGTTCAGCTAACAACCTCCGGTTCACAGATTCAGGGCAAAAATATTGTCGGCGGTATTACTCCTTGGTCGCCTGACCAAAATACGCCTTTTGGCTCAGGGCAATACCAGTTCAGTGCCAATAACATCAACATAAATGGCCTGTCATTTGATAAGGTCGTCATGCAGGGTCGCTATCAGAATAACAATCTGGTTATCAATTCCTTTGGTGCTGAATTCCTACAGGGTCTGGTCTCTGGGAATGGGCAACAATTAGCTGATGGCAGCTGGAACTTAGATAATATTCTGATCAATGACATACGCTGGCAGTCCCCAATGACGCTGGCTGCCCTGACAGAAAAAACCCGTCATTTGCCCGCGATCCACATTAAAGATCTCAATCTCACTAACGCCAAATTACAGGGAAAAGACTGGTCTGCTGATTATCTTAATACCAGCATCAAAGGTCTGGGATTGGTTAACGGGCAATGGCAGGCAGAGGATGGCCTGATTGACTTTAACGCCATGAATATGACCTTCAACGAAGCTCAGTTCAAAGATATATTAGGCCAGTTCAGTTTTTCCGGTGATATTTTTACCATCGCTAACCTGACGACCCATTATCAGAAAGGCTTATTCAATATTAAAGCGCAGTGGGATCGTCAAAATCGTCAGTTAACTCTCAACGATAGCTCTGTCACCGGTCTGATTTATTCCTTACCTACGGAATGGCGCAACTCTATTAAAAATCCGGCACCTGAATGGATTTCAGCACTGAAGTTAAACAATATCAGTATCAACAATACGCTTCTGATTGATACCAACCCTGATTTTCCATTTCAGCTCACTACATTATCGGGATATGTCGATAATCTGGATATCCTGAAAAATGGTCACTGGGGCTTATGGAATGGGAAAGCCTCAGTGCAGGCCATGAGTGGTACATTCAATAAAGTTGAGGTGGCGCGTCCTTACCTGCAATTACACGCCGCAGATGACAAGGTGATTATTGATAAAATGAACACTTTTTCAGGTGACGGTATACTCCAGTTTAACGGCTTCCTTGAGCAGCTTACTACCCAAAAACCCTTCCAGCTCAGTGTAAAAGGAATGAGTGTGAATTTGGGAATTTTGCCACAATGGGGCTGGATACCACTCAATCTGCATGGCGAGGGCAATTTCTCACTGGCTATCACCGGAAATCTTTCTGCCGATAATATGAAAAGCACAATCAATGGCACATTGACGGCTGAAGATAAGGCTGCCAATAAAGAGTCACAATCCATTAAGCAAGGCGTGATTTCTACTGATAACTGCCCAGCCGGGCAGTCTAACGCAGAACAATCTGGTGAGGCTGGGCAACCGAATGGAGATCAAAACAAAACCTGTGCAACTGTCGTATTGTAGCCATTCCGTATTTGACAGAAGAGCCACATATTTCAGCAATTCAGGTTGTCATAGCTTATGCTGCCGCTGCCCGCTCAGCGGGTAAGACAATATAAGTACCGGTGAATATACTTCCGAGTCCCTGTTCACCGCTTACATGAACTTCCAGTTTTACGCGTGCTTTATTACCACGGGCAAGGCGGGCTAAATCACCGCTCATATTGTTGAGGTCAGCAACAGCACTAGGACGGCCAACGATAGGTTTTTGGTAACGAATATTTGCATCCACCAGAATGATCTCTCCTCCTAGTTGACGTTCCTGCAATAACAGCCAAATCAGACCCCATGCGGTTAATGTCGATTGAGAAAATAGACTGCCCGCAAAAATAGTATGATGAGGGTTTTGGTTTCCCGCTTCCGGCATAGTGGTAATAAAACGCTGCCCCGTATATTGAGTAATACGGACACCCATTTTTTCACTCAGGGGGATATGTTTGTACCATGCCTGCTGCAATTGAGCACACCAGTCCGGACGATGCAGAATATCATCAAGACTCATAATGGGTTTAATCATCAAAAAATGATTAATAGGAGACGAGTTAGCACCGTTAATAATCCCGCGGTTTTGAAACCCCAGCTTATTAAAGAAATCCACCGCATCCTCACGTGCACTGCAAACTATCCGCTTCACACCTTCCTGCCGGGCAACAGACTCCAATGCCATTGCAACCAAAGTGCCCAGCCCTTTTTGCTGTTCATTCGGGTCAACAGCCAGAAAACGGATAGCACCTTCACTGTCCGCATTGATATATAAACGTCCGACAGCGACTGGCCTGCCCTTCTCATCAACCACCATTTGATGATGAGCCATTGAATCATAAGCATCTTTTTCTGAGCCGACAGGCTGATGAAGTGGTTTACGCAGCATCTCCCAACGGAATTGGTAATAAGTTTCCAGCTCTTGTTCGGTTTGAGGTACTCTGAGGTGATACATAGAAACAGCCCCTTCTTTGCGTGTTGTCGTGTGTAGTCGGGGGGCATGCGCTTTTAACATTTATTTTTAATCAGAAAGTCATACTTGTAACCAGAAAGTCACTGGCCCGTCATTTGTCAGACTCACTTTCATGTCCGCAGCAAATTGCCCCATTTCTGTTTTTACACCAGTTGCACGGCACTGTTCAACAAAATAGCAATAAAGTTCATCTGCTTTTTTGGGTTCAGCACCTCGAGAAAAGCTTGGTCTTAAACCTTTTTGGGTGTCCGCAGCCAGAGTGAATTGAGAGATAACCAATAGGCTACCATTGGCTTGTTGGACGTTCAGATTCATTTTCCCATTTTCATCACTGAATACGCGATAACCCATTACCTTTTCACACAGACGCTGTACTTTTTGCTGGTCATCTTCTTTTTCAACTCCCAGAAAAACGAGCAGGCCCTGCTCAATTTCACCGATAGTCTGACTCTCAACAACCACTTTTGCCTGTGTTACGCGTTGAATTAATGCAATCATTTTTCTTATTTATGATCCGTATCGATAGATTAACCTGTAAGGGTGGAGCCTCGCTTGCCAAGATGCCACCCTATTTAGAACTTGTTGAATGTTATACCCTTCGTCTTTCAAGTTGCCTCTTTGTTGGCTACGCTCGCTCACCCCAGTCACATAGTTATCTATGCTCTTGGGGATTCCCTCCCTTGCCGCCGCGATGCAACTCGAAATCCATTGGGTATACATGAAGATCAGAGATTATGTTACAGTGAGGGGTGAAAAGTTGTGTGTCTTAAAATAATCAGGGATAGTATCCCTGCCGCTTACATGAATGGCATTAAGACCGACTCTTTTGGCTGCTTCAATATTTTCCTGTACATCATCAAAAAAAACCGCCTGCTCAGCAGCTACGCCTTCTTTTTCCAGTAAATATTTAAAGATGTCCTGATTCGGTTTACGTATCCCTAGATCCTGAGACAAATATAAGTGATCTGCTGATGTAGTGATTTCAGGGTATTGTTGCGGCCAATACTGAAAATGCAGGTGATTTGTGTTGGATAACACAACAACCCGATGCCCCTGCTCACGCAGTTTATTCATCAACTCAATAACTTCCTGCCTGACACCAACGAAAATCGCATTCCAGCCCTCAGAAAACTGCTCAAAGCTAAGAGAAACCTCCATCTCATCACATAACATTTCAGCAAATTCTGCATCTGTAATTTGACCACATTCGTGCTTTTCAAATGTCTCGCCCAGAGAAAACTTAGGAGCCAGAATTGCAAGTGGTGTCCCGCTCAGGTTACTCCAAACAGCCAGTACCCTTCTAAAATCAATATCAATAATCACGTTACCCATATCGAAAATATACAGCATACTCCCTCCTGACTGAGGTATATCGTTTTGTATTTTTATCATAATGTCATTAAGAAAAAAGGTGAAGAGACAAAAAATAGACAAATTACACTGATTATCAAACCACACAAGAATCAAGCTTAGTTGAAAAATAAGAAACTGAATGAGGTGCGATACTGGCAGGTTATTGAGAGAAGAGTTCGGATTAAGCGGGTCATGAAACTCAGGGTGCCGAAGCACCCTAAGCTGTCAGGAGAAATTAAGCGTCTTTGCTACGGCTTGCGCGGCGACGATCATTCTCAGTCAGATGGCGTTTACGCAGACGAATTGACTCAGGAGTCACTTCTACCAGTTCGTCATCATCAATAAACTCCAGTGCCTGCTCCAGTGTTTTCTTGATATGCGGAGACAAGGTTGTCGCTTCATCAGTACCTGAAGCACGAACGTTGGTCAGCTTTTTACCTGTCAGACAGTTTACTGTCAGGTCATTGGAGCGGGAGTGAATACCGATGATCTGGCCTTCATACACTTCTGTACCGTGGCCAAGGAACAGCTTACCGCGCTCCTGCAAACCATACAGAGCATAAGCAACAGCTTTACCCTGACCGTTGGAAATCAGTACACCATTCTGGCGACGGCCAATTTCACCCGGACGGATGTCATCATAGTGGCTGAATGTTGCATACAGCAGACCAGTACCGGAAGTCATCGTCATGAATTCAGTACGGAAGCCGATCAGACCACGGCTTGGGATAACATAATCCAGACGTACGCGACCTTTGCCATCTGGCAGCATATCACGCATCTCGCCTTTACGTTCACCCAGCGCCTGCATCACATCACCCTGATGCTGCTCTTCGATATCCAGAGTGACCTGCTCAAAAGGTTCCTGCTTACGACCATCAATTTCACGGAAAATAACTTTCGGACGAGAAACGCCCAGCTCGAAGCCTTCACGACGCATGTTCTCAATCAGAACGGAAAGGTGTAATTCACCACGACCGGAAACACGGAAAGCATCTGGATCTTCCGTTTCTTCAACGCGCAGAGCCACGTTATGAACCAGTTCTTTTCTCAGACGATCAAGGATCTGACGGGATGTGACGTATTTACCTTCACGACCACAGAAAGGTGAAGTGTTAACACAGAAGTACATGCTAACGGTAGGCTCATCAACTGCCAGCGCTGGCAGAGCTTCAACCGCATTCACTTCACACAGCGTATCAGAGATGTTCAGATCGCCCAGACCGGTAATCGCGATGATGTCGCCCGCTTCAACCTTATCTGACTCGATACGATCCAGACCCAAATGACTGAAGACTTTACCCACTTTACCGTTACGAGTTTTACCTTCGCTATCGATCAGCGTGATGTTCTGGTTTGGTTTTACCGTTCCGCGCTTAATACGGCCGATACCGATAACACCCACGTAGTTGTTGTAGTCCAGCTGGGAAATCTGCATCTGGAACGGGCCATCAAGATCAACTTTAGGTGGCTCAACATGATCAACGATTGCCTGATACAGCGGAGTCATATCTTCTGCCATTTCAGTGTGCTCGTTGCCTGCGATACCCATCAATGCAGAAGCATAAACGATAGGGAAATCCAGCTGCTCATCAGTTGCACCCAGGTTTACGAACAGGTCAAATACCTGATCGACAACCCAGTCAGGACGTGCGCCCGGACGGTCAACTTTGTTGATAACAACGATTGGCTTCAAACCATGAGCGAAGGCTTTCTGGGTTACGAAGCGAGTCTGTGGCATCGGGCCATCCATCGCGTCCACCAGCAGTAAAACACTGTCGACCATTGACATTACACGCTCTACTTCGCCACCGAAGTCGGCGTGGCCCGGGGTATCCACGATATTGATACGGTAGTCATTCCATTTAATGGCAGTATTTTTTGCAAGGATGGTGATACCACGTTCTTTTTCCAGATCATTGGAATCCATCACACGCTCAGCTGTTGCAGCACGTTCACCAAATGTACCGGATTGCTGTAAGAGTTTATCAACCAGCGTTGTTTTGCCATGGTCAACGTGAGCGATAATGGCAATGTTTCTTAAATTATTAATTGACAAGTATTTTTACCGTTTTAGCTATTTGAAGAAATATTAAATGGGTACAGCATGCAGGGTGCGATGCTACCCTCATTCAACACAAATATGGTGCTATTTTACACGTTATAACCACAGAGTGAAATAAATGTGAGACGCATCACTTTTGAAGTTTATCTGTTTTTTTGCATATAAACACGACATAACCTGAAATAGCATTAATAACCATCATGATAACAATCGTGATAACAATCACAATTATAGTAATTTACCTGTATTTTATAACGGTTCCGGCAATTCACCATAACAGTGCATCACGCTATCCAATCGCACCAATTTAGTGCAAAGTTCCTCAGGAATTCCTCGGTATTTCTCTCAATTCCTTATAATTTTTCCCTAGTTATGTATGGATACATCAGGGCTAAAGTTTTTTAAAAAACTGGCACGCTTTTCGCATTGGTATTTCACAATAGAATTTATTATTGAAAATTGCCACGAATTGTCTGTATACAAAGACTGCATCTGCTGCTTAAGATAAAGGCGGCGTTTCTGACAACGCAGACGGCTGACGTAAACCAGGAGAACTTAGTATGTCCGTTGAACATGTTTTATCCATGATTGAAGAACATCAGGTGAAGTTTATTGACTTACGTTTTACTGACACTAAAGGTAAAGAACAGCACATCACTATTCCTGCCCACCAGATTGATGAAGACTTCTTCGAAGATGGTAAAATGTTTGACGGTTCATCTATCAAGGGCTGGAAAGGTATCAATGAGTCTGACATGGTGTTAATGCCTGACCCTTCTACAGCGATGCTTGACCCTTTCTTTGATGATGCCACACTGATTATTCGTTGCGATATTCTGGAACCCGGTACCATGCAGGGTTATGGTCGTGATCCCCGCTCCATTGCAAAACGTGCAGAAGATTTCCTGCGTTCCAGCGATATTGCTGACACTGTTCTGTTCGGGCCAGAGCCTGAATTCTTCCTGTTTGATGATGTTCGTTTCGGCAGTTCTATTTCAGGTTCTTATTACCACATTGATGATACCGAAGCGGCCTGGAACAGCGGAACCAGCTACGAAGGTGGTAACAAAGGCCACCGTCCCGGTATCAAAGGCGGCTATTTCCCGGTTCCCCCTGTAGATTCTTCTCAGGATCTGCGTTCAGCAATGTGTCTGACGATGGAAGAAATGGGGCTGGTTGTGGAAGCGCATCACCATGAAGTTGCAACCGCAGGCCAGAACGAAGTTGCAACCCGCTTCAACACCATGACCAAAAAAGCGGATGAAACCCAGATTTACAAATATGTCGTACATAATGTCGCCCATGCTTTTGGTAAGACCGCCACATTTATGCCGAAACCACTGGTAGGGGATAACGGCTCAGGCATGCATTGTCATATGTCACTGTCCAAAGGCGGTGTTAACCTGTTCGCAGGAGACAAATATGGTGGTTTGTCCGAAATGGCACTTTATTATATCGGCGGCATTATCAAACATGCCCGTGCCCTGAATGCCTTTACCAATCCGACAACCAACTCATACAAACGTCTGGTGCCCGGTTTTGAAGCGCCAGTGATGCTGGCCTATTCCGCCCGTAACCGCTCAGCTTCTATCCGTATTCCGGTTGTTGCCAGCAGTAAAGCCCGTCGGATTGAAGTCCGCTTCCCTGACCCGGCTGCAAACCCTTATCTGGCATTCTCAGCTCTGCTGATGGCAGGTCTTGATGGGATCATCAACAAAATACATCCGGGTGATTCAATGGATAAAAACCTGTATGACCTGCCAGCCGAAGAAGCACAAGAGATCCCAACCGTGGCCTCTTCTTTGGAAGAAGCACTGGCGGCTCTGGATGCAGACCGCGAATTCCTGACTCGCGGTGGTGTTTTCACTGATGATGCAATTGATGCTTATATCGGTGTGCTGAATAGTGAAATTGAACGCGTCCGCATGACTCCGCACCCTCTGGAGTTTGAACTGTATTACAGCGTGTAATGCCTAAAAGCGTTACTACCGTTCTTTATTAGTTTTGTTGCCGTGAAACTTTTGGCCCATTTTCGGATGGGTCCTTTTCCTTCTGACCTTTCCCTCCGATATCACGGATATCAAAGAGGGGTACTCCATTTATGATTAAATAAGATACAATGCACCAAAAAAGTGCAAAGGTTGAATGGCAATGGCTGATTTTCCCAAAGCAGAGCAAATTCTTGATTCATTAATAAATAATGTATTAGTGCTGGATAACGATTTGATTATCCACTATGCCAATCATTCCGCCATGCAACTTCTGGCGCAAAGTACACGTAAATTATTCGGCACTCCGCTTCCGGTTTTATTCAGCTATATCTCGCTGGATACGGAATTTATGCGATCCAGCCTGATACGCGGGCATGGTTTCACAGATAATGAAGTGATATTGGTGATCAATAATCACTCGCATGTTATGTCGCTCAGTGCCCAGCCAATTTCCGAACAGTTTATTCTGTTGGAACTCGCGTCTATGGATAGTCAGCGACGTTTAAGCCAAGAGCAGATTCAACAGGCACAGCAGATAGCTGCACGGGAATTGGTTCGGGGGCTGGCACATGAAATTAAAAATCCGCTGGGAGGCTTACGGGGAGCGGCTCAATTGCTGGCAAAAGCATTGCCGGAGCCCTCTCTGCGGGAATATACACAAGTCATTATTGAACAGGCTGACAGGCTTCGTACCCTTGTCGATCGGTTATTAGGGCCTCAGCATCCGGGGGCGCAGATTAGCCAGAGTATCCACCATGTTGTCGAACGGGTTTCTCAGCTGGTATCACTGGAAATGCCCGGTAATATTACTCTGGTCAAAGATTACGACCCCAGCTTGCCAGAGCTGTCTCACTACCCTGATCAGATTGAGCAGGTTTTATTAAACATCACCCGCAATGCGCTACGGGCATTGGGTGATCAAAAAGGTACTATTACTTTACGTACCCGGACAGCCTTCCAGATTACCTTACACGGTGAACGTTACCGTTTGGCAGCCCGGATTGACATTGAAGATAATGGGCCGGGCATTCCTCCGAATATTCAGGATATGTTATTTTATCCAATGGTGAGTGGGCATGAAGGCGGAACCGGGCTTGGGTTATCGATTGCCCGCAATCTCATTGATCAGCACACTGGAAAAATCGAATTTACTAGCTGGCCAGGACATACGGAATTTTCCATTTACCTGCCTATCAAGAAATAGGGGATATCATGCAACGAGGAAAAATCTGGATCGTTGATGACGACAGTTCTATCCGCTGGGTGCTTGAGCGGGCGTTGAGTGGCGCGGGTATGGATTGTGTCAGTTTTGAAAATGCAGATTCTGTCTTAGCGGCGTTATCACAGAGCAGCCCTGAAGTTTTGCTGTCAGATATCCGCATGCCGGGGCTGGATGGGTTAAGTTTACTCAATCAAATCAGGCAGAATCACCCACAGCTTCCGGTCATCATTATGACTGCCCACTCTGATCTGGATGCAGCCGTCAGTGCCTATCAGTACGGAGCATTCGATTATCTGCCAAAGCCGTTTGATATTGATGAAACGGTCGCACTGGTTGAACGGGCATTAAGCCATTATCGTGAACAACAACAAACTTCCCGCAGCCCGAAAATAGCCTCTTCGGTTTCTGAAATAATCGGAGAAGCTCCTGCCATGCAGGAGGTATACCGGATTATCGGGCGTCTTTCCCGCTCATCCATCAGCGTGTTAATCAATGGTGAATCAGGCACAGGAAAAGAACTGGTGGCTCATGCCTTGCATCGCCATAGCCCAAGAGCCTCCGCGCCTTTTATTGCTCTGAATATGGCGGCAATCCCAAAAGATTTAATTGAATCAGAGTTATTCGGCCATGAAAAAGGGGCTTTCACCGGCGCTAATCAGGTTCGTCAAGGTCGCTTCGAACAGGCCAATGGCGGCTCATTGTTTCTGGACGAAATCGGCGATATGCCACTGGATATCCAGACGCGCCTGTTACGGGTTCTGGCAGAAGGGCAGTTTTATCGGGTTGGTGGCTATGCACCGGTAAAAGTTGATGTCCGCATTATTGCTGCGACTCATCAGAACCTTGAACAACGGGTCGAAGAAGGTAAATTCAGGGAAGACCTTTATCATCGCCTGAATGTGATTCGCTTGCAGCTACCCCCATTGCGGGATCGCGTGGAAGATATTCCTCGCATCGCACAACATTTCCTACAACAAACCGCCAAAGAGCTGGGAATTGAGGCTAAAGAACTGCATCCCGATACGGAAAAAACCCTGATGAACCTATCATGGTCCGGGAATGTCCGTCAGTTGGAAAATGTCTGCCGCTGGCTGACAGTGATGGCTGTCAGTAAAGAAATTCTGGTACAGGATCTACCGACTGATTTAATTGAAGGCCAACCCGTTGAGCAAACAGATAATGTCTCTGCTTCCGGTTTTTCATCATCAGAGGAATGGTCACAACAATTAGCGACATGGGCAGAGAATGCCTTACAAGCTGGCAAGACGGATCTTCTTTCTGACGCTTTACCATTATTGGAGCGAACCTTACTTCACTGCGCATTAACGCATACTAACGGACATAAGCAGGAAGCAGCCCGTTTACTTGGCTGGGGCAGAAATACAATCACGCGGAAATTGAAGGAATTGGGGTTGGAGTGATATATCAGCTATCTATTGCTGAGTAGATATTCAGAAAAGTCAGTAAACTGGGTTAATATCGCTTCATCATTTGTTACTAATATTATTCCTTCGTATTTGGCTTGAGCCACTAGCATAAGATCCGGTGCTTTACTATCGGTAATTCATAATAGCTAAGAGAATGCGCTATTGTTACCATCAATGGCAGAAAACCCACCTCATTCTGTGCCACATCAGTGATAGTTACTGGCTCAAAAGAATAATCACTCCTGCCCAACCTCCTCTTTATCGCTATTTCCTGAATACTCAACAAATTCATATCACCCGTGAAAACTGCCGCTGGCGCATTTGATTACGCAGATAATGATCAAAACACATGCAAATATTGCGGATTAGCAAACGCCCTTTTGCTGATACCCGAATCTGCTTTTCACTCACTTCAACCAGCCCATCTTTCACCAACGGAGCCAATAATTGCAAATCTTCGGCGAAATAATCCGTGAAACTCACGCCATAAGCGTGTTCAATATCAGCAAAATTTAACCGGAAGTTACAAATCAACGCCTTGATCACATCACGACGGATGCAATCATCCTGCGTCAGCGCTAAGCCCCGCCATAACGCATGCCCCTGCGCGTTTACCTCAGCATAGTAGGTTTTGAGATCTTTTTGGTTCTGTACATAGCAGTCGCCCAACATGCTGATAGCCGAAACACCTATGCCCAATAAATCACACTCACCTTGTGTGGTGTACCCCTGAAAATTGCGATGTAATACGCCTTCTCTTTGGGCAACCGCTAATTCATCATCAGGGCGAGCGAAATGATCCATACCAATAAACTGATAGCCGTTGCCTGTCAAAGTCGCAATAGTTTGCTGCAAAATATCCAGTTTCTGTGCCGCACTCGGTAAATCACTCTCTTTAATTTTGCGTTGTGCCGCAAACAGGTTCGGCATGTGAGCATAATTGAACACACTCAGACGATCCGGCGATAACGCCAATACGCGCTGCAATGTGAAAGCAAAACTTTCCGGTGTCTGTTTTGGCAGACCATAAATCAAATCAATACTGGTCGAGGTAAAACCCGTCTCGCGAGCGCGATTGACCAGCTCGAAGATAAAATCCTCGTCCTGTTCACGATTGACCAGACTCTGCACTTCCTTATTGAAATCCTGCACCCCCATACTCAGGCGGTTAAAACCCTCATGGCGCAAGTGATCAATGACATCCAACTCAATTTCACGCGGATCAATTTCAATGGAAATTTCAGCATCGGGCAGAAAACAGAAGTGACTACGCAACATCGACATTAATCGGCTAATTTGCGTCTTATCGAGATACGTTGGTGTTCCTCCGCCCCAGTGCATCTGACTGACTTGCCGATGAGTAAATAATTTTGCCCTTGTTGTGATCTCTTGTTCCAGAACAGCCAGATAATCATCTGCTTTATGTTTCTGCCGTGTGACCAGCTTATTGCAGCCGCAGAAATAACAAAGCTTGTGGCAAAACGGAATATGAATATAAAGGGAAAGAGGACGCTCAGGGTAACGCGCTGCGGCCTGTATGAACGCCGCATTATCATACTGCTGGTTAAACTCCAGCGCGGTTGGGTATGACGTATAACGAGGCCCTGAATAATTATATTTTTGGATCAAAGGCAGATCCCAGACAATGGCTTGCTCTGACATGCTTATCTCTTCCGCTATTCTGGCCTATCAAATGGGCCGCTATAGTCTACCCAATAAGCACAGCAAATACCATATTAAACATGTGGGTATATACTGTTCATCATTGGGTATACCGCCTTTGATAGTCACGATAATTTATGCATGAGCGGCTAGCCATTCAGAACCGCTCACCTTCAGGCATTATTTACCTTTCAGCAACTGCATAATGTCGTCTTGTTTTTCTTCTTCGCTGTCGTCCTCTTCCAGATCAATACCCAGCTCTTCCATCAGAACATCAATGCGGTCGAGCATCTTATCGACATAAACATTATCTTCTTCGGAAAGATTTTCGCCCTGTTCAAGACGTGCCAGCAAATCATCCAGACGCTCATCATTTTCCAGCATTTCCAGCTCTTCCCGCGCTGACAAACGAGGTTTTTCAAGCTCTTTAGGCTGTTTTACAACTGGCTTAGCAACTGTTTTTTCACCCACAATCAACGGAACCGCGACTTTACTGCCGATACGCGGATCCCTCTCTTGCTTAGTACCAGACTGTTTTTTCTGGTTACTTTCCTGATGGCGATTACCGGATGGATTACCGCGATGTTTTTTCTGGCGCTTACGCTCACGCCCTTCTGCATTTAATTCTTCACGGCTTTTTCTTTTGTGCTTACCCGTAGAGGCTCTTGCCGGGGATTTTTTCTTTAACTGATTCATAGCGTGTGACTCAACTCGTGTTATCAAGATATTTTCGGCGGAATCTAACAGAATCCACATATAACATCCAATGTCATTCACTTATTCTTTCAAGTTCAGCTACTATTTTGAGTTACCTTAACTCAAATAATATAAGCCTTAGCAACTATGCGTTTCTTTGATATTTCTTATAGAACTTCATTGTATCTTTGGTGTATTGGTTATGCTGTCTTATGGATATTAGTAAGTTATTACCTTGATCCGACTGTTCCCTATGATGCCGTAGAAGCCCTGAACTGGGGCGTAAACGGTGAATGGGGTTCACCGAAAAACCCGTGGCTGGTGGGTGCGGTGATGTTACCCGCTATTCATATCAGCCATATTTCTCTCAGTTTTTATTGGTATTTCATCCACTTTGCTGCCATTGCTATAGGGATGATGGGTGTCTGGCAACTGGCTTTCCGCTTAACAGGCAGAATTGAACTGGCATGGCTGGCTATGCTGTCTCTCAATCTGTCTGGCATCATCAATTTCGATATCATTCCGTATAATGACAATTATCTGTTGGTAATGTTGTGGTCGTGGTCACTATTGTTCTTCCTGAAAGCCATCGATGACCATCCCAAATGGTGGCTGGCGTTCGCGCTAGCAACAGGGCTGGCAACAATGAGTAAGTACTCTTCACTTTCAATTGTTGGCTCAGTCTTTTTACTTTCCCTGTTTGTTCCCAAAGTACGACGCCATTATCGGGAGCCGCTGTTTTATCTGGCGCTTGCGCTATGGCTGATGTTGATATTGCCCAATATCTGGTGGCTGGCAAATAACGATTTTTCTGCATTCAAATGGGTAGACTCGCAAATCAAACACGGGTTTAATCTGCACACCACACGCTCTCTGTTTTCCGTCTTCTATCCTCTCATTATCGTCAGTGCCATTATTTATCTCTTAGGCGGGAAAATTGGCTGGCCAAAACAGCAACCGAATCAACTGGCCAATATTGTCATTCTTCTGCCTCTGCTGATTATTTATGGCTGGTTCTCCTTCAATGAGGGTGGGCGCATGACCGAATGGCTCCAGCCTTTCATGGCAGTCGCTCCAGCGCTGCTGGCCGGCTCGATAACCGTGCTCCCCCGTAAACCCTTAACGGGAACATTGCGGGGATTAGCCGTTTTTGCCGTCTTGGTTCTCATCGGCTATGCCAGTGTTATGCTGGCAAATATCCGTGGTGCGGGAGAAAAATTTGCCGGGATAAAAACCTTTTCCAGCCAGCTGGATCAACGCTGGAATAAATTGTATGCAACACCATTGCATTATGTTGGAGGTGAATACCTGCATCAATGGCTGACGTTCTACAGCCACTATCGCCCCCAAACCATACAACCGTGGGAAACCGGCAACGGTGCGCCGCCCAATATTTATAATCGCCATATTAAAGAGAGTGATATTGTCAAATATGGTGCATTGCTGGTAGGAACAAACGGAAAAAACTGTTCACAGGAGCATTTCCAGTCCACGTTGGCTACATGGCCTGAATTAACGCTCAGTCATAAGGAAGATTTCACTTTTCAGGCGCAGCCAGATGCGGAATCAAAAGTAATTTGCATCGGTTTTATTGCACCAGAAAGTCGCCATTAATCCTCTTTTAGAAAAATATTCCGTATAATTTCCATAAAAAAAGCCTGATGCATCAGGCTTTTTTTATATTACTCAGTTTAGCCGACATTATTATTATCAGGCATCGACAAATACCATTTTCAGTACAAACAACAACGTAACGACAATAACGCACGGGCCTATCTCGCGCCATTTGCCTGTTCCCAGTTTCATCACACAATAAGCCATAAAGCCCAATGCAATACCTTCAGTAATTGAGAAGCTGAATGGCATCATCACAGCGGTGATAAATGCCGGAACGGATTCCGTCAGATCATCCCATTTCACCCGTGTCAGGCTGGATGTCATCAAAACGCCGACATAAACCAGCGCACCCGCTGTTGCATAAGCCGGAACCATGCTCGCCAATGGAGAGATAAACATCACCAACAGGAATAAAATACCAACGACGACAGCGGTTAATCCAGTACGGCCACCAACAGAAACACCAGAAGAACTTTCTACAAACGCCGTTACCGAAGAAGTGCCGATGTAAGAACCTGCCACTGAGCTGATGCTGTCAACATACAGCGCCTGCTTCATCTGCGGGAATTTGCCGTTACTGTCAGCAAGGCCTGCTTTATCGGTCACACCAATCAACGTACCGGATGAATCAAACAGGTTCACCAACATAAAAGAAAAAATAATCCCGACTAATGCGATATCCAACGCACCTTTCACATCTACATGCCCGACAACAGTCATAACACTGGGTGGAAAATCAAAAATACCCTGATATTCCACATACCCCAGCATAAACCCGATCCCCGTTGTTATTACGATGGACAGCAATACTGCGGCGTGGAAATTACGTGCGGCTAAAATAGCAATGATAAAAAAGCCCAGCGCGCCCAACAGGACGTTATGAGCAGTAAAGTTACCAATAGAAACGATCGTATCTGGATTCGGTACAATAATGCCGGCATTTTTCAGCCCCATCATGGCAATAAAAAGCCCGATACCGCTGGTAATACCGACCCGCAGCCCCACGGGGATATTCGCTATCATCCAGTAACGAATGCGGAAAATTGTCAGGATCAGCAGCCCCACAGCCCCCCAGAAGATTGCCCCCATCGCAACCTGCCACGAAACCCCCATGGCACCAACAACAACGAAGGCAAAAAATGCATTCAGGCCCATAGCCGGTGCAACCGCAACGGGTAAATTAGCCACTATTCCCATCATAATGCTGCCAAGTGCAGCAATTAAGCAGGTTGTGACAAATACGGCTTTAATATCCATTCCGGCAACAGACAGAATTTGTGGGTTTACAAAGACGATATAGACCATCGTCAGAAAGGTCGTCAGCCCCGCAATCATCTCGGTGCGAACTGTTGTGCCATGCTCTTCCAGTTTAAACACGCGCTGAAGTAAGCCCTGACTATTTGCAGAGCCTGAATTGAGTGTACTCATTAATGTTTTATTCCTAAACAGATGAAGTTTTCGATTCATCCTACAGGAAATCAAAATAAATCGTTATCCTAAAAGATCAAAAAAGAAAACGATTGCTATGAGTACAATCAATAAGTTATATCACAAAGTGATTATTAACGAACTGCACTAATGGACGCTGTTTTTATTCACTATTTTCAGACGGTGCCATCGCCAGAATATCGCTGAAAATATCCGCCCATTCATCCTTGCCAATATTCATCAAGCCGAAGAAGCGTAAAATAAATACACCTTCTGTCGCCAAAAAAGCTAAGCGAGCCCGACGACCTTCTGCTGTGGTTGTATCCAAATTAGCAATGCGCTCACGATACCATCCACGGGTTGATTCCAAATGTTCCGGTGTTTGCAATAACGATGCCATCAATCCTGCCGCTTTCGCCGATGACACTTCGTCGGAACATTGACTTGCTTCAATGTGCGCACGTATTGCCGTCAGTGGATCGGGCGCTTCGCCGGCTATTTTGTGGAATTGCTCTTCGTAGCTCAGTCCCCAGCGTTCAAACATTGCCTCAATAAGTGCATCTTTCGTGTTAAAACTGTATTGAACCCCGCCCTTAGTGATCCCGACGGCTTTTGCTACCGCATCAATGGTAAGAGCCGCTGCCCCCTGTGTGGTGACAATTTGTTCTGCTGCATCCAACAGAATGTTCCGGTCAATTGTTTTACGTCGTCCCATGATTACTCTCTTTTAATTCAATACGTATGTATTTATAATGTACGTAATTTGTACCGTCAAGGGTTGGCGATACAGGATCTCTAAACCACATTGATGAGTTCTTATATGAAATCAAATACTCGCTGGCTTGTGCTGGCTGTTATTTCCAGTGCACTTTTTCTGATTGTCATCGACATGACAGTCCTCTATACCGCTTTACCACGTTTAACATACGATTTACGAGCATCTTCCACTGAGAAGTTATGGATCATGAATGCTTATTCATTAACCATTGCTGGCCTGCTTCCCGGGACAGGTGCTCTAAGTGATCGCTTTGGTGCCAAGAAATTGTTTACTGCCGGATTAGCCGTGTTCGGCATTGCCTCAATGATGGCAGCATTTTCTCCGAATACCAGTATGTTGATCAGTGCACGAGTGACACTTGCCATCGGTGCCGCAATGATGATGCCAGCCACACTCGCAATCATCCGTCAGGTTTTCGAAGAACCCGGAGAACGCGCTCTTGCCATCGGTATCTGGTCAGCTGTTGCTGCGGGAGGCGCGGCACTTGGCCCCGTCATAGGTGGAATACTGCTGGAATATTTCTGGTGGGGTTCCGTTTTCCTGATCAACGTCCCTATCGTCGTTATTGCGTTAATATTCGCCCTATTCACTATGACTAAAAGCCAAAGTAACCCACAACGCACATTCGACCTACTGGCCTCCATCCAAATTATGATCGGGCTGATTGGCATGACTTTTGCTATCAAAGAAATCAGCAAACAAGCCCCATCAATGGGAACAGCCATTATCGCCAGCGCAATCGGCATTATATTCACGATGATGTTCGTTTCTCGACAACGTCGTTCATCTGCACCGATCATAGACTTTAATGCATTAAGATCCTATGGTTTTGCTACCGGTGTCGCGACCGCTTTTGTTAGCACCGCCGCCCTTATGGGAATTGAATTAATAATCAGTCAGCGACTGCAACTTGTTGCTGGCTTATCACCTTTACAGGCAGGGTTATTTATTTTACCTATCCCATTAGCTTCTTTCGTTGCCGGGCCATTAGCGGGTCTCGCTATACCCAAATTGGGTTCGGGCCGAATTATGTGGCTTTCTCTTTTTCTGGCGGGATTAGGCACTTTTGGCTATCTCATCGGTTTCCGATCTGGAATGTTGGTACAAATCACGACATTTTCCATGATTGGATTCGGTATCGGTGCTGCGATGACAGCCGCTTCTACATCCATCATGTTCAGCGCCCCCGATCACAGCGCAGGCACAGCAGCCTCAATTGAAGAAATCGCCTATGAACTAGGAGGCCTGATTGGAGTTGCTGTACTCGGTAGCCTGTTGGTGGCAATTTATACAACAGCATTTATCCTGCCAGCCGATATCGCTGTATCAGAATCAGTCAGTAGTGCATTACAGAATAGTATTGATGAAGCGATTATCGTCGCAGAAGGGCTAAAGGGTGATATGGCATTATCACTACTTCAGGCAGCAAAACTGGCCTTTGATAGCGCATTTCTGTCCGTTTTAACTATAGCAGGTGCCTTGCTGTTGTTAAGCGCTACCATAATTGCGTTGTTTACCCCGAAAAAACACAGCTAACTTACCTTAAAAAGTGGCGTAAGCAATCATTCCTGAGAGCGCCACTTTCAAATTATTCCGAATTATCAAATAGAACCGTCACGCCCAAAAAATTCATTAAATTAACTTCAATATAAATAACAGTTATTATCACAAAATGAAACTTGACCATACCAGAAATTTATGGGCATTATGCAGATATTGGTTTCAATGCCTATTCAGGAATATCACTCACGACGATAAAACGGATTAAGATAAAAATAACCTCGGTCCTCTTGTTTATAGCGATAATAATCTCCTTTTTACATACGATGAAGTCACTAATAATATTAATTTTTTAAAAAATCATTATTTGTAGTGATACACAGTTAAAACTTACATATTGAATGAGATGGATATGATGAAGCGATTTGAATCTTTGGATGCGGTCAGAGGAATCGGTGCTTTAATTGTTGTGACTGGTCACTTACATATTGTTGGTGCATTTACTGAACTTCATTTTTTTCGTACCTGTTATATTATTGTAGAGCTTTTTTTTGTACTTAGTGGGTTTGTGCTGACACATACCTATGCCTATAGAGATGTAAAATTCACTTCGTATATATCGTCTCGGTTCTTCAGAATATTCCCTCTTCACATATTAATGTTATTGATATTTATATTGCTGGAATTGTGCCGGTTATTGATTCAGAAAAATTCGGGCATTCATTTTGATGCAACACCATTTACCGGAAGAACCGCCCCTTCCGAGATTTTACCCAATCTCTTTTTAATTCAATCATGGACTCCCACAACACATTATCTCAATCTATCCTTTAATTACCCTACGTGGAGTCTCAGTGTCGAATTTTATACATATATTATACTGTATTTAACAATTATCATTTTTAGAAAAATGAATATTGCGCCTATAATATGGCTATTACTATCTGTAACCACTTTATGGCTGCTTGTTAGTGGCAATCATATGTTACAACAAGCTGTCACTCGAGGAGTATCAAGTTTTTTTGCTGGAGCATTTACCTATAGTATTTTCAGAATTTTCTCTGATATAAAAATAAACGCTATTACGGCAACTATTTTAGAAACTCTCTGTGTGGCATTTCTTATTTATTTTGTTAACTCTCAACACGAAGAAAAACAAATAATTTGTACCATCATTTATTGCCTGACTATTTTTATTCTGGCATATCAAAAGGGTGTCATTTCATCTTTTTTTCTTAACAAATATATGCAGCATTTAGGTAAGATATCCTACTCGATTTATATGGTTCACGTGGCAATAATATTAATTATTACAACAGTCATGTTTATTATCCAGAAAAAAACGGGTATAGAGTTAACTCAGCTCATCGCAGGAAGACGTACTTTGACTACCGGAAATATTTTCCTCAATAATTTACTGGCATTAAGCATCTATTTCATCGTCATCGTTACCGCAACCATTACATACAATAATATTGAAGCGAGATTTATGACATATAGAATTAAACCTTCATCTAATAAATAATAAAATTACCTTACGTTACTATCATAAATTTGAGGAAATATCCCATCACCCAATATAGGTAAAAATAGCAAAATCTTTAATACAAATGAGAGATTATTCGGATAATAATAAAAATTTATTTTTTTACATATGAATAAATGTTAAATTTTAATACTCAGTCAAAAAAGAGTAAAAAGCTCTCATTTAAAATATAAGGATGTCATTGTGATAGATTTTGCTAGTTTTTCTACAGAAGATGCCATCAAAGATGATGCAGTGGGTATTTCTGTCAGGCATATGATAAAAAAAGAAGGCTTAAATGCTTATGCGACGTCTATCAATGCCGGTAAAAAAGTCGGGTGCCATAACCACAGCAACGGAGATGAATGGTACATCATACTTTCTGGTGAAGGGGAAATATGGACAGGTGAGGTGGTAAACGATGATGTTCATGATGTCCAAAAAAAGCAGTTCTCCCAAGGATCTATTTTTTGTATTTATCCGAATACAGCACATCAACTTGTCGCTCATGAAAAGGTGGAGTTAATATTTTTATGCCCTGAATCCCACCTGTCCCACGATAGAGTATGCTTTTCTGATATATGTGAATAATTATTTTGCAAAAGTAATAGATTGTGATTCCCTGAAAAAACTTTCAGGGATATAGTTAGCGATGTTATTTTCATAACAATATGCAACTAAATCTTTTTTACACTTTATCCCTGTTTTTCGGTACACATTTTGAATGTGGTTAGTAATCGTTCTGTGAGATAGAATCAATCTTTCAGCTATGTCCCTAGTGGAAAAACCTTGTAGAATATAAAACACAATTTCCCACTCTCTTTTGCTAAAAAATGTAGACGGTGGGGTAAAAACTAATGATGTTTGTATATTTATTTTGCTTAGTTTCTCTAATGCTAGCGTATCCACTGGCCTTCCATGAAAAATGGTTCCTCTGCATGTTCCATTTTCATCAATAAGCGGATATTTATCGAAATACCACGGCTGGAGGTAAGGAAGATTTTGGAAGGGATGAATTTCAATAGAAGTAACCCTATCTAATAACATTTCAACTTTCCTGTCATGCTGTTGAAATTCCTCCTGAAAATTCGCAGTGGCCGCGGGTAGTTCACCATCAAAATGTCCCTCCACACTATATCCTTTAGGAAGAGAAAGTAATTCATGATATTTTTTATTAGCATATATAAATTTTGAGGTATGATCTTTCGCTCCCCATGGCTCATTACTCACTTCCCAAAATGTTATCAGTGGTTTGATTAAGTCTTCTACTGAACCGTTCATATGCTACCTTCTGAAAATTATCCCGCTGATTATTATTCTTTCTTACATTTATAATTAAAAATGATATTACTATAACTTTCATTGCTTATCACTGTCAGCCTAACTGTTAAAATGAGGAAATTCAAGAGATCAACAAAATAGATTTAAACAACTAATTATGAGTATTTATATACTTTGATTAGGTGTAAAATTTAATATCAGAATGGTGTTACATACCTAAAACACGCTCTAGCCAACAACAATAGGACTCTATTAATAAAATTAAAAAATAATAATTTAGTTAAAAATAAAGAAATATTATCATGAGATTAAATAACGTAAAAACTAAGATAGTTGAGTTTTTTGCAATTATCAATGAAATGGATACATTATGAAAAACATAGGATATATAAATAGTAAAGTGTACGATAATAAACAAAGTACATTTATACCTATTCACTTTTTTTATCCAACAACAGAAAAAGAGAAAACAGAAAAGTTCGGATTTTATGATATCTCCGTAGCAATAAACGCCCCAATTCACGGAGATAAAATACCTTTGATCGTTTTATCTCATGGCAGTGGCAGCTCACCTCTAACTCATCGAGATCTTATATGCTCGCTTGTTAAAGCCGGATATGCAGTATTAGCACCAGAACATCCGGGTAATTGTTATCTTGATAATTCTCTGGCCGAAACGTTAATCAATTTAGAAAACAGACCACGGCATATTAAATTAGTTATTGATCATATCATTACTAATCAATTAATAAGCAACCACTTATTAAAAGACAAGATAACATTTATTGGGCATTCAATGGGAGGCTATACCGGCCTTGCTGTTAGTGGAGGCATACCGGCTATACCACCGGAGAAAACAGAAGGTTCATCAGTTGAGAAAATTACCGTTCCATACGATAACCGTATTTGTGCACTGATATTACTGGCTCCGGCATGTGGGTGGTTTAATTACAAAGGTGCCTTAAATAATATCAATATTCCAATGCTATTGCTCACTGCGGAAAAAGATCATCTATCGGATATATTATGTACATCAGCTCTCGAAAATAATCCCAATGTTCAGCACAAAGTCATTGAAAACGCAGGACATCACTCTTTTCAAAGCCCATTCCCACCACATATGAGCAATATTAATTTCCCACCCTCTCAAGATCCTGCTGGGTTTGACAGAATCAAATACCAACCTACATTATGTGGCCAAATAAAAAAATTTATTTTTAAGATATATAATTAGTCAATATTTCATCTTGCAACAGTGATACTTCACTTGAGCTTGAGGTATCACTGTTGCAAGATTTTTCACCATAAATATTATAATTTCATCATCATCCGATGATATGCAAAAAAATAATGCAGTTCTCTGAGATAAGAATTGTAGTTTCTAGTGTTTAACATAAAGAATGTCAATAAAAAATCCATTGCTATAATATATAAAGAAATATTTCTATAGTCTATTATTCCCGCAATAAACTTCAATCCCAACAACAGGGAAAATAATACAAAAAAGAGATAATGTGCAGAAATCAGCATCTTAAAACCAAAAACAACGCCTTTGTGCGTTAGTAAAACAGAGAAAGAAGAAAATATTAATACTAATGCGATAATAAAAAACAAAATAGGAAGATCATTTTTGTTATCAAGACTAGATAGCAATATAAATGCTGTCATTACATAAGCCTTAACCAATAAAATCATAGATAACACTGTTTTTATCAAAATTTTTTTATTTATACTGAACAATAACAATCCATTATATTTACTTAACTTGTTATCATTCAGTAAATTCTTGTCATTATTTTTCATCCTCTGATTTAGCACATTAATTTCTTGAAAGGTTTTTCTTATATTTTCATTCAATACGCAATATTGCCAAATTATTTTTAACACACTCCTTTTTTTATTATTAACATCAGATTCACTTTCTTTTTTTTCTATTGATTTATTTATCTTATTTTGCAGGAGATCATTATTTATCTTATACCATAAGTTTTCCTTCATACTATGAGAAAAATGGTGACTATTAATAACAACTCGATTAGTGAAAAAGTTAAAAACTACTATTATTAACAAATGCCACTCGTGATGCATATAATAGATAAAATAATCAAGCATGAATATAAATATTGCAAAAACAATACCTAATGTATTCAGCACATTCAATGTCTTTAAAGCTAAGAGATGACCTTTATATGCGTATAGAGTTAAAGCCGAAGTGGCGGAAATAATAAATATATTAGCAGAGCGTTGGAAACCAGCAACATCTGAATCAAAATAGAACCCATAAAACACAATAATTAATATTATATAGGAAAAAATTATCAATATTGGAAATAATGCCTGTAGTAAACTTCCCCCTGAATAAGATGCGATAGAAACTTCTTTTTTTAGATTAATAAATTCCGGCTCATCCAATAATGATGAATCACCGTTTTTAACCTTTTCATCTATTTTTCCATGTAATTCTAAAAGTTGTTTAAATTGACTATTTGTCAATATACTTTTTATATTCATACTATATTCCAAAATTTAATTTACTTCCCTGCCAGGATACTTTTATTAAAATTAAAATATAATAGAGATAATAACTCCCCACTTCAACCGTGGAGAGTTAACAAGTGAAACAAGCCAAATATCTGGCTAACATTTAATATTAGCGTTAGAAACTATCGTTAATTCCTTTTTAGACCAGAACGTGAAAAATCCCTTCCTTTCACGTTTCACAGAGAAACGACGAGCCACATAGTTGGCAGTTAATTCCAGTGATAAACACATCACGAAATACACTAACGCGACAAATAAAAAGACTTCCATCGGGTAAACCATACTGCGGTTATTGACCTGTGTTGCCAGAAATGACAGTTCTGCCACGCCGACAATATAGGCCAATGAAGTATCTTTGATTAATGCGATCCATTGGTTGATAAATGAAGGCACCATCATGCGCAAAGCCTGTGGTAAAACGATATGCCACAAGACTTCCCAGCGATTAAAGCCCAAAGACAACCCTGCTCGCCATTGGCCTTCTCCGATTGCCAGAATGCCGGCTTTCACACCGTGAGCCAGATAGGAAGAGGTGATCAGAGCCAGTGCGCAGACAACCGTTGTGATTTCGGGAATTTCCATTCCCAGCACCACCGGCAACAGAAAGTAAGTCCAGAAAATCAGCATAATAACCGGTATAGCGCGGAAAAAACCTAACACCGCCGCCAGCAGGTTTGCCCAGAAGCCACGCAGCATCGCCAGTGCAACACCTGCAATAACTCCCAAAACAATGGAAATTGCTCCGGCCATCAGGCTGATTAGCAGTGTTAATGCAGCACCTTCCAGTGGCCCGTCAGGAAATGTGCCCCACAGCAGGTAGCGCCAGTTTTCAGCGATAACAGTAAAATCCATATCAATGCCCTCTCGCCAGTATTCTCTGCTGGCGCCACTGACCCCAGCCTTCCATCACCGCAATAATCACGATGTAAAGCACTGTCGCAACCCCAAACGCTTCAAATGTTTTCAGGGACTGTGTTTCTACCTGACGGGAAGCATAGGAAAGCTCAGCCACACCAATCGCCATCGTTAATGATGAGTTCTTAACGATAGTCATGTACTGCCCCAGTAGGGGCGGCATAGCAATTTTCAATGCTTGTGGCAGCACAACATAGCGCATCGCCTGCCAGCCAGTTAAGCCCAGTGCCTGAGCCGCATATTTTTGCCCACGCCCAATCCCCTGCATGCCTGCTCTCAGTTCTTCCGCGACAAAAGGCGCTGAATAGAGTGTCAAACCGATAAACCCGGCCAAAAACTCAAAGGAAGGCCACTCCAGTGTTAAACCTACCAAGTTGATTTCATGGGAAGTATTCAGCCAGATCATAGCGGCCTGAGGCAAAATCTGACCGGAGGCGAAATACCAGAAAAATAGTTGTACCAAAAGGGGAGTATTGCGGAATACCGAAGTATAGGCTGTAACCAGCCAGCGCAATGGCTTAATTTGGCTGTCCCGTGCAGCCGCAATGACAAAACCTAATAAGGTAGAAGAAGCAATAGTACAGGCAGAGATCCACACCGTGATCAGGAACCCTTGCCAGAGCCATTGCAGATATTCAGGCGACAGTAAATGCTCGCTGAGAAATTGCTCAAACATAACGCGTTCACCATAATAATATTCACCCTATACCCTATAGATTTCGAGCTGCATCGCGGCGGCAAGGGATCTCATCCTCAGGAACATAGAAAACCGTATGTTTATAAAAACGATGATCGGAGTGAGCGCAGCCAACAAAGATACAGCTTGAAAGACAACGGGTATACCAACAAACGACACAGCCCCGTACAAAGACGGGGCAGGTTTTCGCTGTCATTTCAGGAGTGATCGATTACTCTGCCTGATTGTTTAACGGAGCAAATCTGAAATCACCACGCGGCTGAGCCGATTTTGTTTCAGGGCCAAACCAGCGGTTATAAATTTTTTCTGCTTCGCCTTCTTTTTCCAGTTTCAGTAATGTCTGATTTACGGAATCAACCAAGCGGGCTTCTCCTTTTGAAGCAGCGACTGCCTGATATTCACGGGTAATACTGAACGGGGAAATTTCAAAATCCGCTTTTTGCGCCTCGGGCACATTGGCCAGCAGACCCACTAATTTGGCATCGTCCTGCGTGATCGCCTGAACATTACCATTTCTCAGTGCTGCAAATGCCAGCGGAGTATCGTCATAAGAGATGACTTTGGTTGTTGGATAACGTTCACGCAGCGTAATTTCCTGTACGGTCCCTTTATCTGCCCCGATACGCAGTTTAGCGATATCGTCCGGGTCAGTCAGAACACCTTTACGTGCAATGAATTTTTGCCCCGTGGCAAAGTAAGGAATGGAGAAATTCACCTGTTTTGCGCGCTCATCAGTTATCGTGAAGTTCGCGGCAATTAAATCAATTTTTTTGGATGAAAGGAGTGGAATACGGTTGGCGGGATTGGTCGGACGTAGCTCCAGTTTAACCCCCAGATCGCTGGCAATGGCATTAGCGATATCCACATCATAACCGGCCAGTTTTTTTGTTTCAGGGTCGATAAAACCAAAAGGCGGGTTACTGTCAAATACCGCAATACGAACGGTGCCCGCTTTTTTTATATCATCAAGTTTATCTGCCTTAGCGACACCTGAAGCTAATACCAGACCGGTCAGTAATGCAGTCAGTGCTATTCGGGATTGATTACGCCGAGATTGATTGCGGTATTTCATTGGACACCCCTGTTATCAATAATTGTTCATTGTTTAACAAAAGCTATCAATTTCGTCATAGCACATGAAATAATATAAAATGATATATTTATATCCTTTTGGAATAAAAATTACTCACCTTTTGTCAACAGCCCTTCCAGTTTATCGCCACCAATATGACGAAAATCCTGCCCCTTGACGTAATAGAAAATAAACTCACAGATGTTCTGACAGCGATCGCCGATACGTTCAATAGAGCGGGCACAGAAGAGTGCGGTCATAATACTCGGAATGGTGCGCGGATCTTCCATCATATACGTCATTAACTGACGGACAATCCCTTCATATTCCTGATCCACTTTCTTGTCTTCACGATAGATACGAATGGCTTCTGCCAAATCCATGCGAGCGAAGGCGTCCAGTACATCATGCAACATTCGGATGGTATGCCAGCCCAACGCTTCCAGACTGACCAGCAACGGCTGATGCTGCTGAGAAAATCTCTCCAATGCGGTCTGACAGATTTTATTCGCGCCATCACCAATGCGTTCAAGCTCCGCAATGGTTTTTGAGATAACCATAATCAGGCGCAGATCACTGGCAGCCGGCTGGCGCTTGGCAATAATCCGAACACAGGCTTCATCTATCGCCACTTCCATCATATTAACCTTCTGGTCGTCCTCAATGACCTGCTGAGCCAGCTCTCTATCCTGATTGTGCATCGCCAGAATCGCTTTGCTAAGCTGCTCCTCCACTAACCCGCCCATCGCCATAAGTTCAGTACGGATATGTTCCAGTTCAGCATTGAACTGGCCGGAGATATGCCTGCCGAAATTCAGATTGTCCATCTTTAGTTACCCCATTTCTGCCTTTATCAACCGTAACGACCTGTAATGTAATCTTCGGTCTGCTTCATTTTGGGTGTGGTGAACAAAATGTTAGTGTCACTGAATTCAATCAGCTCACCCAAGTACATAAAAGCCGTATAATCAGAACAACGTGCTGCCTGCTGCATATTATGAGTCACGATCACGACGGTATATTCCGCTTTCAGTTCGCTGATAAGCTCTTCAATACGCCCCGTAGAAATCGGGTCGAGGGCAGAGCAGGGTTCATCCAGCAATAAAACTTCCGGGCGAATGGCAATACCACGGGCAATACATAAACGCTGTTGCTGGCCTCCTGACAGGCTATAACCACTCTGATGCAGTTTGTCTTTTGTTTCATTCCACAATGCCGCTTTTGTCAGTGCCCATCGCACCCGTTCATCCATTTCCGCTCTTGAGAGTTTTTCAAACAAACGTATTCCAAACGCAATATTGTCGTAAATCGACATCGGAAAAGGTGTCGGTTTCTGGAAAACCATCCCCACTTTAGCCCGCAGTAAGGCGATATCCTGTTTATCGGCCAGAATATTTGTCCCATCAAGCAGGATTTCACCTTCTGCTCTCTGCTCACCGTACAGCTCATACATTTTGTTAAAGGTGCGCAGCAATGTTGACTTGCCACATCCTGAAGGACCAATAAAAGCAGTTACTTTATTCTGCGCGATATCTAACGTCACATTTTTCAGGGCATGAAATTTGCCATAATAGAAGTTCAGATCACGTACCTGAATTTTACTCCCTGCTACATCATTATTAACCTTATTCATCAACAGCTTCTCTCTTCAGTTTCAGAATTTCTTACTGGCAGATTTCTTTTTGGCAAACAAAACCCGAGCCAAAATATTAATCAACAACACACACAGGGTGATCAGCAAAACGCCGGCCCATGCCAATTGCTGCCAGTCAGAGAATGGACTCATGGCAAATTTGAAAATGGTGACAGGCAGGTTAGCAATCGGCTGGCTGAGGTCTGTGCTCCAGAATTGGTTAGAAAGGGAGGTAAACAACAAAGGCGCTGTTTCACCGGCAATACGGGCAATAGCCAGCAGGACGCCGGTAATAATGCCGGATATGGAGGCTTTTAATGTGATCGCTGTGATCATTTTCCATTTTGGTGTTCCCAGTGCATAGGCGGCTTCACGTAAGTTATTCGGCACCAGCTTCAGCATATTTTCCGTTGTGCGGATAACAATGGGAATTTGTAACAACGCCAGCGCAATAATCCCTGCCCAACCTGAGAAATGCTGCATCTTCATGACCACTATGGTGTAGACAAACAGCCCAACCACAATAGAGGGTGCCGAAAGTAGAATATCGTTAATAAAGCGAACCATTTCAGCCAGCAAAGAGCGACGGCCATATTCCGCCAGATAGATCCCCGCCATAATGCCTAAAGGTGTGCCAAATACCGTTGCCCAGAAAATCAGGAGCCCGCTGCCAACAATCGCATTTGCCAGCCCGCCTCCCTCACTGTTAGGGGGTGGCGTCATTTCAGTGAATAACGCCACGGACATACCATCAAGGCCTTTTGTGATTGTCGAAATTAAAATCCAGACCAGCCAGAACAGGCCAAATACCATTGTTGCCATAGACAGAAACAGGGCGAGGCGGTTTTTCTGACGCCGCCAAATTTGCCTCCGGTTACGGCTGACATCACCTTCTGAGCCAACACTATCATTCGTTCGCTTTGTTCGCTGCTTATCAGCTATCGCCATTTCAGCGCCCCTCATTTCTGGACAGACGCATGATCATCAATTTTGATAACGCGAGAACAATAAAAGTGATCACAAATAAAATCAGCCCCAGTTCCATCAGAGCGGAGGTATGCAGGCCCGGTTCCGCTTCGGCAAATTCGTTTGCCAGCGCAGAGGTGATACTGTTGCCCGGCATATAGAGCGAAAAACTATCTAACTGGTAGGTGTTACCGATAATGAAAGTCACCGCCATCGTTTCTCCTAATGCCCGCCCCAATCCCAACATCACGCCGCCGATGACACCATTCTTGGTGTAAGGCAGAACGATATGCCAGATCACCTCCCATGTTGTGCAGCCAACGCCGTAAGCCGATTCTTTCATCATGACCGGAGTCTGCTCAAAGACATCACGCATTACAGAAGCGATATAGGGAATAATCATAATGGCAAGAATGATCCCCGCAGCCAGAATACCGATACCGAAAGCCGGGCCGGAAAACAGTTCCCCTACAATGGGGATACCCGACAAAACTGCACCGACAGGCTGCTGAAAATAAGTAGCAAAAAGCGGTGCAAATACAAACAGCCCCCACATGCCATAAACGATACTGGGAATTGCCGCCAGTAACTCAATGGCCACACCAAGTGGCCGTTTCAGCCAGTTTGGGGCCAGTTCTGTCAAAAACAGCGCGATACCAAAACTCACCGGAACAGCAATAATCAGGGCAATGAGCGAGGTGATTAATGTGCCGTAAATCGGCACCAATGCGCCAAAGATCTCTGCCGGTGCATCCCAGTCTTTCTGCCACAGGAAAGCAATTCCAAACTGCTGCATACTCGGCCAGGAAGCAACAAACAGCGAAATGATGATCCCTCCCAGCAGGAATAGCGTCATCAACGCAGCCAGCCTGACCAGTACACTGAAAATGATATCGCCATACCTGTTCGGGGCTTTCTGCAAACTGGCTTTATGTTCTGCCATGCGTTCAATTCCCATTTGAGTTATCAGTTTCCACCCGCTAAAAAGCTAGTACAGGGCATTGCCGTGTTCACCCTTAATATTGCTTTTCCATGCAGCACGTACCTGTTTGATGACATCCTGCGGCAACACGGCATAATCCAGCGCTTTCGCCTGTTGGCCTCCATTCTCATAAGCCCAGTCGAAGAACTTCAGAACCGCGGCCCCATTTGCGCCATTTTTCTGCTGTTTGTGGATGAGGATGAATGTTGTTGAAGTGATTGGCCACGCATTCTCGCCCGGTTGATTAGTCAAATCCTGTGCGAAACTTTTACTCCAGTCAGCACCTCTTGCCGCCGCACTGAAATTGGCTTCAGAGGGAACAACCGTATTTCCGTCAGCGGTAATCAACCCGGTATAAGCAAGGTTATTCTGTTTCGCATAGGCATATTCAACATAACCAATGGAGCCGGGTAAACGCTGAACAAATGCGGCAATACCATCATTACCCTTTCCTCCCAGCCCGGTCGGCCATTTCACTGTAGAACCGGCACCGACTTTTGCTTTCCAGTCACTATTTACTTTGGAGAGATAACTGGTAAAGACAAATGAAGTGCCGGAGCCATCCGCACGACGAATAACGGCAATATCCTGATCAGGCAGTTTAAGATCCGGATTCAGTTTCGCAATGGCGGGATCATTCCATTTCTTGATGGTACCGAGATAGATGTCTCCCAGCGTTTTACCATCCAGCACCAGTTGGCCCGATTTGATATTCGGAAGGTTCACTGCCAACACAATGCCACCGATCACAGTCGGAAACTGGAATAAACCATCAGATGCCAGTTTTTCATCGGTGAGAGGTGCATCGGAAGCACCAAAATCAACCGTGCCAGCGATGATCTGTTTTACGCCACCCGAAGAACCAATTCCCTGATAATTGATTTTATTGCCTGTTTCTTTTTGATAGGAATCAGCCCATTTGGTATATATCGGTGCCGGGAAGGTTGCTCCGGCTCCTGTCAGGCTGGCCGCTGAAAATGAAGAGACAGATACCATAGCTGATGCTGCTGCCATCATACCTACTACAGTGAGACGCATTGGTTTCATACACCCTCCGCTAAGAGACACATCATTCATTAAAAACAACTGATAATCGTTTGGTTTTAAAAAAGATGATTCTGGAGGGAAAAATAAGTCACTTTGATGACAGCAAAATGTACGAATTATGACATTTTTATGACAGCAGTTCAGAATGAGGAACTCAGGAATCAACAGCCAATGGAATATAAGCGCGAATGGATAAGCCGCCCCTTTCGCTTCTGCCCACATCAAGATATCCATCATGCATGTCGATGATACGGCGGATAATAGCCAGTCCCAACCCGACGCCATTGTGATCATGGCGGTTATTCATGTTATGCGCTTTTCCCTGTCTGAAAGGCTGGAACAAAATATCAATGTCTTCCTTTGTGATACCAGCGCCATTATCTTCCACCTGAAACCAGCCGAATTTTTCAGTTTTTCCACTGCTGATGCCGATCCATCCATTGCCATAACGCTGGGCATTAGTGAGCATATTCGCCAGTACGCGCTTCACTGACAGAGAGTCAGCCATAATGAGAACCGGAAGAGTCGACAGGTTAGCTGCAATCGCCACTTTTTCTGCCTTTACCACTTCCTCAATGAGCAGATTCAATTCACAACGAGTTTTTGCCGTATCCTGCCCTGCCCGCTGATAATCAATGAACTGGCTAATAATTGCATTACACTCTTCAATATCATGATTCACCGACTCGCAAAGGAAATCATTTTTACCGTCAATCAGTTCTATCGCTAACCGTATCCGTGTCAGCGGTGTACGTAAATCATGGCTGAGACCTGCGATAAAAATAGCCCGATCATCCTCCAGCGATTTAAGCGCCACCAACATTTGGTTAAAGGCACGGATAACTGACCGGGTGCCAGATGTTCCCGATTCAGGTAATGGTGCGATGATTTTTCCTTTTCCGATCCTGATGATTGCCTGTTGTATGGCTGCCAAAGGGCGCCTTTGTGCCCGAAAGTAAAGCCAGCACATTGCGGCAACAAATAATACTGACAATAGTGTGCTGAACAGGATATACGGGAATACGGTGATAAATGAGATGCCTTCCCACCTTGCCAGCATGGTGGCAGGCAGATAACTGATCATCAGGCTGCTCAACGGCATCGCCAGTGCCCAGACCAGAGCACGGGAAAATCTATTATGCAGTGAGAGCCTGAACTTTTTCATAACGTACTTCCACTTATCCCTTATTACGATTTATGCTTTATTACCGTCAGGGACGAAAACATATCCCAACCCCCAAACGGTCTGGATATAGCGGGGATGTGCCGGATCTTCTTCAAGCAAACGGCGCAGACGGGAAACCTGCACATCAATAGAGCGTTCCGTTGCACCGTATTCCCTGCCCCGGGCCAGACTCATCAGCTTATCCCGCGATAACGGTTCACGGGGATGAGACACCAATGCTTTCAGTACAGAGAATTCACCACTGGTCAGAGGCAATTGTTCATCTTTATGGAACATTTCTCGCGTCCCGAGATCCAGTTTAAATTTACCAAACGTCACGACTGCGTTATCCGGTGTCAATGCGCCGGCTAATTCATTAGAGTGCCTGCGCAACACTGCGCGGATGCGTGCCAATAATTCCCGTGGATTAAAGGGCTTTGCCAGATAATCATCTGCTCCGATTTCCAGACCGACAATCCGGTCAACTTCTTCTCCTTTCGCAGATATCATGATGACAGGAATCGGGTTACTCTGACTCCTTAATCTGCGGCAGATAGAAAGCCCATCTTCTCCCGGCAACATTAAATCCAGTACAATCAATTGAATAGATTCTCTGGTCAATAAGCGGTCCATCTGCTCTGCATTTGCAACACAACGAACTTGAAAACCCTGCTCCGATAAGTAGCGTTCCAGCAATACGCGCAAACGCATATCATCATCAACAACAAGGATTTTATAACTCTCTTGCATGTTTCAGCTCCCAAGATGCTCCATGCCCGCAATATCCATTATTCTTACAGAAAATCCATGCTTTAAAACAACACTAACGCCATGTATTTTAAGAATATTCACATTATTGGCAATAATTGCTTATGTTTCTGTTTTTCATCCCTGTTTTCCTGAATCCCTGATTTACACCTACGGCTTTTATATTTCCGGTGGCTGATAACTGATTGCCAACACCCAGTAAACCGCCAGACCATTCGGCGTCATTACCGTGACTTCATCATCAACCCGCTTACCAAGCAGTGCTCTTGCCACCGGCGAATCAATGGAAATCCATTTTTTGGCCGGATCAAACTCATCCGGCCCCACGAGGCGGAAAATATATTCTTCGGCTTTTTCGTTTTCGACTTTAACCCATGCCCCAAAAAAAACTTTTCCTTCCTGTCGCGGGTCAGGGTCTACAATTTGCAAGACATCCAGTCTCTTAGATAAAAAACGTACGCGGCGGTCAATTTCCCTTAACCTTTTTTTACCATAAATATATTCTGCGTTTTCTGAACGATCCCCTAATGCAGCCGCATCAGAGACAGCCTGAGTCACTTGTGGGCGCTCAGTTTTCCAGAGGTACTTCAGTTCCTGATCAAGCGCCTGCCAGCCTTCTCGGGTAATATAGTTACTTTTGCCCATGAAAAACTCACTTGAGAAAATATGATTAATGGCGCAGTACTATATCTTAACCGGGCAGATATTCGATGAGTTCCATCGCAACATGACAGAAATATTATGCTATACCTGCCAGATTACGAGTTGTATCACAGCAGGAAATAATCAATCACTACGGTGGTTCAGTGCTCGCAACAAAACAGACAACCGAAAGATAAAAGGCATATACTGGAAATTATTGCGCTCTGTACGTATATAATGGAGTCAAGTTTGAACCCTGCCAGCATCCCGTTAAGGATGAATCTGGCACTGCCTGCTGATATCCGCAGGCACAGAGAAAGTTGAAGAAAATAGACTATGAATGAATCTTTAAGTCGAATTATTGCCGGTGAGCTACAGGCTCAACCCCAACAAGTTCTGGCTGCTATGACTTTACTTGATGAAGGAAACACCGTTCCCTTTGTTGCCCGTTACCGTAAAGAAGCAACCGGAGGTCTTGATGACACCCAGCTTCGCCAGCTTGAAAGCCGTCTTGGTTATCTGCGCGAACTGTCAGACCGCCGCCAGACTATCCTGAAATCTATTGAAGAACAGGGTAAACTGACGAATGAACTGGCTGAAGCCATTAATACCACGCTCAGCAAAACCGAACTGGAAGACCTCTACCTTCCTTATAAACCTAAACGCCGTACCCGTGGGCAAATTGCGATTGAAGCCGGGCTGGAGCCACTGGCAGATCTGTTGTGGCAAGACCCGCAGCAGGAGCCGGAATCCGCCGCTGCGGCTTATGTTAATGCTGACAACGGTGTTGCGGATACCAAGGCTGCCTTGGATGGCGCTCGCTATATATTGATGGAGCGTTTTTCTGAAGATGCGTCTCTGTTGGTGAAAGTTCGTGAGTACCTGTGGAAAAATGCCCACCTGACTGCCAAAGTCGTTGAAGGTAAAGAGGAAGAAGGCGCTAAATTCAGCGATTACTTCGATCATCATGAAGCTATCTCTTCTGTCCCCTCGCACCGCGCTCTTGCGATGTTCCGCGGACGCAATGAAGGCATCCTGCAACTGTCCCTGAATGCCGATCCCCAGTTTGAAGAAGCCCCTAAAGAGAGCTACTGCGAGCAGATTATCACTGACCACCTGAACCTGCGTCTGAACAGCGCACCGGCTGATAGCTGGCGCAAGGCTGTCGTGAGCTGGACATGGCGGATCAAAGTGCTGCTGCATATGGAAACAGAGTTAATGGGGACGCTGCGCGAAAAAGCAGAGAACGAAGCGATCAACGTCTTCGCCCGTAACCTGAATGATCTGATGATGGCAGCGCCTGCGGGTATGCGTTCCACAATGGGTCTGGACCCGGGTCTGAGAACAGGTGTAAAAGTTGCTGTCGTGGACTCAACCGGTAAATTACTGGCGACAGATACCATCTACCCACACACAGGCCAGGAAAATAAAGCAGCCGCCGCGGTTGCAGCGCTGTGCACCAGACATAATGTTGAGCTGGTCGCTATTGGGAATGGCACGGCATCCCGTGAAACAGAACGCTTCTTTGCCAATGTTCAGAAACAGTATCCTGCTGTGACCGCACAGAAAGTGATTGTCAGTGAAGCAGGTGCATCTGTTTACTCAGCCTCAGAACTGGCTGCTCAGGAATTCCCTGATCTGGACGTTTCACTGCGTGGCGCGGTTTCCATTGCCCGTCGTCTTCAGGACCCACTGGCGGAATTGGTGAAAATCGAGCCAAAATCCATTGGTGTTGGTCAGTATCAGCATGATGTCAGCCAGACTCAGCTTGCCAAAAAACTGGATACGGTGGTTGAGGACTGTGTAAACAGCGTCGGTGTTGATCTGAATACTGCCTCTGTTTCTCTGCTGACCCGTGTTGCAGGCCTGACCCGCTCTGTCGCCCAGAATATCGTCACTTGGCGGGATGAAAACGGTCGTTTCAACAACCGTGAAGAACTGCTGAAAGTTCGCCGCCTCGGGCCGAAAGCGTTCCTGCAATGTGCGGGCTTCTTGCGCATTAATCAGGGTGATAACCCGCTGGATGCTTCTACCGTCCACCCTGAATCCTACCCGATAGTTGAAAAAATTCTGTCTACAACAGAACAGACTTTACCGGAATTGATGGGTAACCCAGCGGCTTTACGTGATTTGAAGGCTCAGGATTTTACCACGGAAAAATTCGGTATCCCGACGATTACCGACATTCTGAAAGAACTGGAAAAACCGGGTCGCGACCCTCGCCCTGAATTCAAGACCGCCACGTTTGCCGACGGTGTGGAGACAATGAATGACCTGCGTGCAGGTATGATTCTGGAAGGCACTGTCACCAATGTCACCAACTTCGGTGCATTTGTTGATATCGGCGTCCATCAGGATGGGCTGGTACATATTTCCTCCCTTTCCGACCGGTTCGTGGAAGATCCACACACGGTAGTGAAAGCGGGCGATATCGTGAAAGTGAAGGTAATGGATGTTGACCTGAACCGCAAACGTATTGCTCTGACAATGCGCCTTGATGAGCAACCGGGAGAAGCTCCAGCACGCCGTAATAACGTTCAGGGAAATAACCGTCAGGAACGTAATGGCAATGAACGTAACCGAAATGGCAAAGGCCGCCAGAATTTCCGTTCATCCGGTTCCGCACAATTAACTAACAGTGCCATGAGTGATGCTCTGGCAGCCGCTTTTGGTAAAAAACGTTAATATTCTGCGGTAGTTCACTTTCAGAACTGGCTTAATTAAGCCAGTTCTGTCAGGCATAAAATACCTTAATAAATTAATACTATTTTCTATCATCACACGGCAATTTATTGCCAGTCTAAAGAATCTGAACACGAGAAATACCAGCCTGTCTTCATTAAGACTTCATATAACCTACCAAACAATTCAATAACCATTATTAATGATTACGATAAATTGTTTAAATAATTATAAATACAAATAATAAACTCAAATTGTTAAGGAATAATTTATGAATAAATATATCCAAAGCAGTTTTGACTTACTCAGCAATATAAGATTCTTCGGTCTTTCTACTTATGACCCGGACACAAAATCAACCTGGTCATCCACACTCTTTTATATTCCTAAATATAATCCATTAAGTTTAATCTGGTATTCAAAACAGGATACCCGACATTCTCAAGGAGTCAGTATCAACCCTCAGGTCAGCGGTACGATATACAGCAGCATCACCATGCCTGATTCCTCACTGGTACTTGCTGGCTCTCAGTTTACCGGCCATGCCCATCAGGTTCCCGACAGTAAACTACAGGAAACATACGATTACTTTTTCCTGCAAACTCATCCGGATGAAGATATCAGAAAGCAAAAATCGCCCCCGATTTCTGATTTTCATGGCGATGCAATACGCCGTTTCTATGAATTCAACGTTGAAGCATGGTGGGTGTATGACTTAACACTCTGGAGTGAACATCAGGATGATGCCCGAATCTCAATATCATTAAATGATCTACTTTATCCACCGAAAAATTAATAGAAAAATATATAACAACAAGTTCCATTTCTTATTGGAGCTTGTTGTTCATTTCCCTCAGATATTCTTTACATAACTTTAATTTTTAATTAAATCACCATTAAATTGATTAATATCAATTTATTCCGTCCTTATTCAGTGATAAATAGATGATATTGGTATTGCATATTATTATCATTAGCGCTTTAATCCAAAATAACTAATATACTTTTTCCTTGTGAATTTCGCTTTATTGAGGATAATCATTCTCATAATCACTGTCTTTTAAGTTTTCACGGAGTGTTATATGTCACTGACTCCAAATCAAAGCTATAAAATTCTGGGGTTTTTGCCACAGATAAATCGCGCATACAGACAAAAATTATTGTCTCTGGGGATGTTACCCGGTTCTACTTTTCAGGTTATCCGGGTTGCACCTCTGGGAGACCCCATTCAAATAGAAGCACGCAGAGTCAACCTTATTCTCCGTAAAAAAGACTTAGCACTCCTCACATTAGCAGTACATCCAACGGAATGAAGTTCAGATGCCGTACAGTCCAGAAACTGAATGCAATGATGCCCCCTATTCCTGATCAGTAAAAAGTATGATGAAACAATTAACTATAGGTTTAATCGGTAACCCTAATTCTGGGAAAACCACTTTATTCAACCAACTTACAGGCTCCCGACAACGGGTCGGTAATTGGTCTGGCGTCACGGTTGAACGCAAAACCGGGCATTTTTCCACTCCAAACCATCAAATAGACCTTGTGGATCTTCCCGGCACCTATTCTCTCACAACCATTTCCGAACAAACCTCAATTGACGAGCAGATTGCCTGTCACTATATACTGAGCAGCGAAGCCGATATGTTCATCAATGTCGTTGACGCTTCGAATCTGGAACGTAATCTCTACCTTTCACTACAGCTCATTGAGCTTGGGATTCCCTGCATTGTTGCCCTGAATATGCTGGATATCGCCAAAAGCCAGCATATCAGCATAGATATTGCAGCGCTGGAGCAGCATCTTGGTTGCCCGGTCATTCCGCTCGTCTCTACCCGCTCGACAGGGATAGATACGCTTAAAAAGGCCATTGACCACTACCACCAGCCTGTACGCCCTGTATTAGTTCAATACCCTGATACTTTATTGCAGGAAGCCAACAACCTCGCCGACCTGATCAACAAAAACTTTAATCTGCAACAGCGCCGCTGGCTCAGCTTACAAATACTGGAAGGGGATATATACAGCTTTGAGCGTTCAGAACTGACGCAGGCACAATTAGACGAAAGTCAACTTCGCCTGCAACAGAAACAGATTGAAGAACCTGAGCTTATCATTGCAGATGCCCGCTATCAGGCAATCAATAAATTGTGTCTGGCAGTCACGGATGTTGACTCAGCAATACCCAATAAACTGACTCAGGCAATAGATAAAGTTATTCTCAATCGCTGGCTGGGCGTGCCTGTCTTCCTGTTTGTCATGTATCTCATGTTCGTACTGGCGATTAATATCGGCGGGGCTTTACAACCCATTTTTGATGGTGCTTCCTCTGCCATTTTCATTGATGGTATGCAGTGGCTCGGCTATACCCTCCACTTTCCCGGCTGGCTGACCATTTTCCTTGCACAAGGGATCGGGGGCGGTATCAATACCATGCTGCCATTGGTTCCGCAGATCGGCATGATGTACCTGTTTCTCTCTTTTCTTGAAGACTCCGGCTATATGGCCAGAGCGGCATTTGTGATGGACAGGCTGATGCAATCTCTGGGATTACCGGGTAAATCCTTCGTGCCACTGATTGTCGGCTTCGGCTGTAATGTACCTTCTGTGATGGGTTCCAGAACACTGGATGCGCCGCGTGAAAGGCTGATTACCATCATGATGGCACCGTTTATGTCCTGTGGCGCACGTCTGGCTATTTTTGCCGTTTTTGCTGCCGCATTCTTTAATAAACAGGGTGCCAGTATTGTCTTTTCTCTGTATATCCTCGGTATTGTCGTTGCCATCCTGACCGGCCTGCTACTCAAATACACCATTATGCGTGGTGAGGCATCCCCCTTTGTCATGGAGCTGCCGGTCTATCATGTTCCTCATGCCAAAACGCTATTAATCCAGACATGGCAACGCCTGAAAGGGTTTGTGATCCGGGCGGGTAAAGTCATTGTCGCAGCCAGTATGTTTATCGGTGCTCTCAATAGCTTTTCTTTCTCCGGTAAGACCGTAGACAATATCAATGAATCAGCGCTGGCCTCGGTCAGTAAAGTCATTACACCGATCCTTCATCCTATTGGCGTACACTCTGATAACTGGCAGGCGACCGTCGGGCTTATTACCGGAGCGATGGCAAAAGAGGTGGTTGTCGGTACGCTGAATACACTTTATACCGCAGAGAACATCACTAAACAGCCATTCAATCTGGATGAGTTTAATCTACTGGATGAACTGAAAGGCTCAGTAACAGAAACTTGGGACAGCCTGAAAGAGACATTCACCCTGAGTGCGCTGTCCAACCCGATTGAAGCCAGCAAAGGCGACGGTAACATGGACAGTAGTTCTATGGGAGTGATGAGTGCCAAATTTGGTTCTCCTGTTGCGGCCTACAGCTATTTGATCTTTGTTCTGCTGTATGTGCCCTGTGTTTCTGTGATGGGGGCCATTGCCCGGGAAACCAGCCGTGGTTGGATGACATTCTCAATTTTATGGGGATTAAACGTCGCCTATTCTCTGGCTGTACTGTTTTATCAGGCTGCCACCTTTTCCGCGCATCCACAAAGCAGCCTGCTTACTATTCTGGCGGTCATTTTGTTCAACGTCGCTGTTTTTGTCGGATTGCGTCGTGCACGCAGCAGAATCACAATCACCTTCAATAGCACCAGAGACCGGAGCTGCGATTGTTCCGGCAGTAGCTGCCACTAGGAGTCGCCATGATTAGTCTGCTGCAAATCCGCGATACGGTCGCCCTTCATGGGCGCACCGATGCCAGATCACTGAGCCATCAGTTTTCAGCACCACTGCCCATCGTAGAAGCCATGCTCAATCAATTGGTGACGATGGGTAAACTGGAGGAAGTAGATCTTTCCTCCTGCCTGAGTGGTGGCTGTAAACAGTGCCCGGAAACTCAGAGATGTGCTGTTAAAGCATATCAACTGGCGATGAGAACATGCTGATTACATTTTCTTAATTCAGCAATAAACTGCCTTCCTCTCTTCTAAACAGCTTTCAGCGACTTGCCCAGACAAGACAAATGTCATATAACTAATATGACATTTGTCTTGTCTGGGGGATGATTTATGAGAATCTACATACCAAGTAATACAATCGACAATAAAGCACTCTGGCGTTCTGTAGGCCTGCCGGCGAACCGAGGAAGTGATCTGATCAAAACCTTACAAGCCGGATTACCACTCGATGTGCTGGATAATATTCATCGAGATTCAAAGATATCTAAAACCGATATCCTTCGCATTGCTGGTATCAATGAACGTAATGTTGCACGTCGTAAAAGTACTGGTCACCCATTTTCACCTGATGAAAGTGAACGTATCGCCCGTTTAGTTCGCGTATTCGATGCAACCATCACTTTCTTTAATGGTGATAAAGAAGCTGCCTACCATTGGCTCAAAGAGCCTGTGAAAGGGTTAGGTCATGTGGCTCCTATTTCCCTTATCTCGACAGAAAGTGGGGCCCTTGAAGTAATGGACCTCATTGGTCGGCTGGAACACGGGGTCATTTCATGATTTTTTATCGATTAGTAAAATCCGTTCATGCTAATGAAGCATGGACGGGGTATGGAGCAAAAAGATTCGGGGGACGCTGGAACCATAAAGGATATGGGGCAGTTTATGCCTCTAGTTCTATCGCACTTGCCACATTAGAATTGTATGTTCATACAACAAAAGAAAGTCTGCTTGAAGAATACCAGCTATTTTCTATTGAATTAGCCGATACCCATGTAGATTATTTGGATCATCGTTATCTCCCTGATGACTGGAGGAGTGACCCAGCCCCTACTTCGACAATGGATATAGGCAGTGGCTGGCTGAATGCTGCCGAAAATGTTGCCCTTATCATCCCTTCTTGTATTGTTCCTTACGAAAACAACATCATTATCAATCCAAATCATCCTAAATTTTCCAAATCCATTGAGTCAGTTAAAGAATTGAACTTTACATTCGACCAACGTCTAATTCGTTAACATCAGCACGGTAATTCGTTTAATCACCATGATAGATTAAAGAATAACAACCGCTTTTTGATTATTTCACATGCAGTTCTGTCATCACTATTAATAACCTGAGGATATACTAAAATGCCTAAAGAGTTATTTGCTGCAACAATAGAGTCTGCTGGTCACCTTAAAATGAAATGCTCATCGCGTGGTTTTACCTTTCATGTCGATGAACCCAAAAATCTGGGGGGAACAGATGAAGCCATGAATCCTGTCGAGGCGCTTCTTTCTGCTTTCGGAGCCTGCCAATGTATTGTGGCCAAAAGTTTTGCCCGCAAACATAAAATCAACCTGATTGATATTCAGGTCAATGTGGAAGGAGAATTAGATACCGATGGTTTCACTGGTAAGAATAAGAACGCTAAAATTGGCTTTTCGAAAATCACATCAAAATTTCATATAAAAGCAGATAATACCGAACAAGAAATCCGCGATTTTATTCAGTTTGTCGAAAGTAACTGCCCCGTGCTCGATACCATGGTCAATACACCGGAAATTGTCACCGAAGTTTATCCTGTCAGATAAATATCAACTACCCATAACATCACTGTTATGGGTAATGAGTAATCGATAGCTGAAACTAATCAACGACACTCCCATTCTCCGCAAACGCTATCAATAGATCGACAAATTCATCCGGATGGGAAATAAAAGACGCATGTGCTGCATGACGCATAGTCACAGAACAGGTTTGCGGCCATTCACTATCAAGCAAGGCAGCAATCTTACGCGGTACCAAACCATCAAGATAACCATAGATACGCAGGAAAGGCAGTTGAAGCTGCGCCAGCTCGTTTCTCAAATCATCAGTGTGCAGAATTTCCAGCCCGGCATTGAGCACTTCCACTGTCGGCATCGGCAAGTTCAATACCACTGATTTCAGTAAACGCGCATCCTGACGGGCGCTGTCAGTGCCCAAAGTCTGTAATGCTAAAAAGCGCTCAACCGTTTTCTGAAAATCTTCACTTAACTGGTGCTTGAATGCACTCAGAACCGAAGGCTTGATTCCCGGCCAATCCCCGTCTTCACTGAATTTTGGCGATGATGCTACTGTGATTAAACCCGCCACCTTATCAGGATGATCTAACGCAATCTGGCTGGCAATGAGCCCTCCCAGTGACCATCCGAGCCACAAGGCATTGTCTGGTGCCTGTTGCCATACCGTATCTGCCATCTCTTTCAGTGTCATGGCCGGATACGGCTGACTGCGACCGTATCCCGGTAAATCCACTAAATGTAAACGAAAATGCGAAGCTAATCGTGTTTCCACTGAACGCCAAACCTCAGCGTTCAGCCCCCATCCGTGCAGCATCACAAGATCACGAGGAGCTTCGCCTAAAGTCTGCCAAAACAACTTATCCATTGTTATTCTCACCTTATTTACTCTCAGGAATTTCTTATCAAGGAAGAAAGCGATGTTCACAGAAACCATGCTAAAAATGGTTGGGTACTGTTGGTTATGCCATCAAAATTTGTATTTCGCTCATCATGGAATATGCCACATTTGCTGGCAAAACCTAAAACGACTGGAAAACATTTGCCCACGCTGCTCTCTGCCAGCCGGTTCCCGTGATTTACCTTGTGGCCGCTGCCTGAAAGAGCCGCCACTCTGGCAACAAATGATCGCTGTTACCGACTATGCTCCTCCCTTAAGCCAGCTTATCCGGCGTTATAAATATCATAGTACCCCCCAGCTCGCCGCCGTTCTGGCGCGCATATTCCTTCTTCACTGGTTGCGGGGCTATCGTGACGGGCGCTGGATTAAGCCGGACTGTATACTCGGTATTCCTCTGCACCGCCGGAAACGCTGGCAGCGGGGGTTTAATCAGGTTGAGCTTATCATCAGGCCATTAGCACGCTGGTTGCAATGCCAATATCAGCCTAATCTTTTGCAACGTACACGTGCTACACTCACACAACGGGGCTTATCTGCCGCCCAGAGGAAAACCAATCTTAAGCATGCCTTTCAATTGCGTGGCGATTTTATTGATCAACATGTCGTCATTTTCGATGATGTGATCACCACGGGAACCACTCTGCATGAAGCCACACAGTTGTTAATTCGTGCTGGTGCCCGTTCCGTGCAAGTCTGGGCAATATGCCGAACCTTGTAGTTCCTTTATGAATGGGCGTATTATAACCAACTATAACAGTCAACTATTGAGCAAATGACATGATTAATATTACTGAAGCAGCGCAAGCGCACTTTGCCAAGCTACTGGCAAATCAAGAACCCGGTACCCAAATCCGCGTTTTTGTCATTAATCCAGGAACGCCGACAGCAGAATGCGGTGTTTCCTATTGCCCACCTGATGCTGTTGAAGCCACTGACACCGAATTGAAATTTGACCAACTTTCTGCCTATGTTGATGAAATCAGTGCGCCTTTTCTGGAAGAGGCGGTTATCGATTTTGTGACTGACCAGCTTGGCTCCCAGCTGACCCTGAAAGCACCAAACGCAAAAATGCGCAAGGTAGCTGACGATGCGCCACTGATTGAGCGCGTTGAATATACCCTACAATCACAGATTAACCCTCAGCTCGCAGGTCATGGCGGCCGTGTCAGCCTGATGGAAATCACGGATGAAGGTTATGCCATTCTGCAATTTGGGGGTGGTTGCAACGGTTGTTCGATGGTCGATGTGACCCTGAAAGAGGGGATCGAAAAACAGCTGTTACAGATGTTCCCTGAGCTGAAAGGCGTTAAAGACCTGACAGAACATCAGCGTGGCGAACACTCTTACTACTGATTTTAGCCCGTTATTTTTTCTTTATATCTTTGTTACCTGCTGTTGTGCCCTCCCAATGCCTGCATTGGGAGGGTAGTAAATTTATAAAACAGCACTATTAAGAAACTGAAACCTTAAAACGAAATTTCAAGAAACCAAGCTGAGTGTTTATGGAACATTTTCAAACAATAAGCCCTGAACAGGCCTACCAGAACTGGCTCAATAAAAGTGCTCTGATGGTAGATATCCGTGATCCGCAGAGTTTCCTTGCCGGGCATGTAACAGGCGCATTTCATCTGACGAATGAAACTATCAATCAACTCCTGCAAGAGGCCGATTTTGAGCAGCCGGTTATGGTGATGTGCTACCACGGTCATAGCAGTCAGGGAGCGGCACAGTATCTGATAAATATCGGTTTTGAAACCGTATACAGTGTTAACGGTGGTTTTGAAGTATGGAAAAAAGATTATCCTCATGCCGTTCATGCTGAATAACGGGCATCCGTACCATTAACCCTTAATTTAAGGCAGATAATACGTGCAATGATCCATGTAACTTCAATACATAATCCAAGACTGGCTCAGGCCTTTATTGATTATATGGCGACACAGGGCATTCATCTGACCATCCGCCAGACCGATGAACCACACGTGGTTGAACTGTGGCTGGAAGATGAAAAACAATTAAGCGCTGTTCAACAGGAGCTTAATCAGTTTTCACGGGACCCGCTCAATGAGCGCTATCAAGCTGCCAGCTGGCAAACAGGTAAAACAAGTACGCCGCTGAAATACGAAAGTAGTCTGAACTGGCATACACTGAAAAATCAGTCCGGCCCATTAACTATCGCCATTTCTGCGCTCTGTATTCTGGTCTATTTTTGGATGCAGTTGGCTGGAGTTAATGAGGTTATGAACTGGCTGGCATGGCCTAACAAAGAACAGTATCTGGAACTATGGCGTTGGCTCAGCCCCGCTTTATTACATTTTTCGTTATTGCATATTCTGTTCAATCTAGTTCTGTGGTGGTATTTCGGCAGTCAAGTTGAAAGGAACATTAATACCGGAAAGCTCGTTGAAATCACAATAGTTTCTGCCATTTTCAGTGGCTGGGCACAATCGTTGTTCAGTGGCTCGCATTTTGGTGGGCTTTCCGGTGTCGTTTACGCTTTGATCAGTTATGTTTGGCTGAGCGGCGAAATGTCACCCCAAAAAGGACTTAGCGCCCCCAGAGGGCTTATCGCAATTTCAGTCATCTGGTTATTTGTTGGCTATTTCAATGTATTTTCTCTTAACATTGCCAATGCTGCCCACTTTTCAGGCTTAATTATCGGGTTACTGATGGGGTTATGGGACAATTTACGCAGACAAAAGAATTAATAATATTCCAAATAAAATCAGCTAATTATAATAATTTCAGGTAAAATTAGGGGAATGTTTTGAAGCAAACTCAGCGACATGATGCAATAATCGAGCTGGTACGTCTTCAGGGCTATGTCAGCACTGAAGAACTGGTCGAACACTTTGATGTCAGCCCACAAACAATCCGACGTGATTTGAACGAACTGGCCGACAAAAATAAGATCCAGCGTCATCACGGTGGTGCGGCTTTACCTTCCAGTTCTGTCAACACAGCTTATCATGACCGCAAAATTATGTGGTCAGATGAAAAAGCACGTATTGCCCAGCAGGTTGCTACCCAAATCCCAAATGGTGCAACCCTGTTCATTGATATCGGTACCACACCAGAAGCTGTCGCCCATGCCTTACTCAATCATCGGGACCTGCGTATTGTTACCAATAATCTCAACGTCGCAACCCTGCTGATGGGAAAGGAAGATTTTCGCCTGATTCTGGCCGGAGGGGAAGTCCGTTCACGTGATGGTGGTATTATTGGCGAAGCCACTCTGGATTTTATTTCCCAATTCCGCCTCGATTTCGGCATTCTCGGTATCAGTGGCATTGACTCTGATGGCTCTCTGTTAGAGTTCGATTACCATGAAGTTCGAACCAAACGCGCAATTATTGAGAATTCCCGCTGTGTCATGCTGGTTGCTGACCATTCGAAATTTGGCCGTAGCGCAATGGTTAATCTCGGTAATATGAACCTGATTGATTTTCTGTTTACCGATAAAGAACCCCCTTCCGGCCTGCAAAAAATCATTGAACAGCATAGTGTTAAGCTGGAATTGTGTTAGATCAGAATAGTATTAAGTCAGAATCGTGTTAGAACTGGCTTCAGATTAGAGACATTCTATTTAGAATCCGCCTGAAAACAGGCGGATTCTCTTCTCCCCCAGTCAATTGCCCCCACTCATCATCTCAGTCTTCTCCCTTCATGACCCTGCAATGACAAGTTAATTCAAATTTGCCTCTCACAATTTCCTTATTAATCTTAGATATATGATAACGATTTGTTATCTGCATCACGCAAATATGTTTTTTTCTGGTAAATGGTTGGCGATTGATGAAATTTTGATTACAATCCCTGAGCGAAAACGAACATTAAAGAACTGTTTCGAACATTTCAGAGGGTATGCAATGGAAACCAAAGACTTGATTGTAATTGGCGGCGGAATTAACGGCGCTGGTATTGCGGCTGATGCTGCTGGCCGTGGACTGTCAGTCCTGCTGTTAGAAGGTCAGGACTTAGCCAGTGCGACCTCATCAGCCAGTTCTAAGCTGATCCACGGTGGCCTGCGCTATCTGGAACATTACGAATTCCGTCTGGTCAGTGAAGCACTGGCAGAGCGTGAAGTCTTATTAAAACTGGCACCTCACATTGCATTCCCAATGCGTTTTCGCCTCCCACATCAGCCACACCTGCGGCCGGCCTGGATGATCCGCATTGGCCTGTTCCTTTATGATCACTTGGGTAAACGTGTGAGTTTACCGAGCAGTAAAGGGCTGAAATTCGGAGCTAGTTCAGTTCTTAAATCCTCGATCAATCGTGGCTTTGAATATTCTGACTGCTGGGTTGATGATGCACGTCTGGTTGTATTAAACGCGCAAGAAGTACAAAAACATGGCGGTGAAGTCCGTACCCGCACTCAGGTCACCCGTGCGTGGCGTGAAAATGATCACTGGATGGTGGAAGCCAAAGACCTCGTCACTGGTGAGAGCCAAACGTGGCGGGCAAAAGGTCTGGTTAATGCAACTGGCCCGTGGGTTAAAAATTTCTTTGATAATGGCCTGCAACTGAAATCACCTTATGGTATTCGCTTAATCAAAGGCAGCCACATCGTTGTACCACGTGTTCATGACGAACCTCAGGCTTATATCCTGCAAAACGAAGATAACCGCATCGTGTTTGTGATCCCGTGGAATGATGAATTTTCCATCATCGGCACAACGGATGTTGAATACAAAGGCGATCCAAAAGACGTTAAAATTGACGATCAAGAGATCGATTATCTGCTGAAAGTTTATAACGACCATTTCAAAAAACAACTTAGCCGTACTGATGTCGTTTGGACTTATTCCGGTGTACGCCCGCTGTGTGATGATGAATCAGATTCACCACAAGCCATCACCCGTGATTACACGCTGGATGTACAGGATGAGCAAGGTCAGACTCCATTGCTATCTGTCTTCGGCGGCAAACTGACAACTTACCGTAAACTCGCAGAACATGCGATGGATAAACTGGCACAGTACTATCCAAACGCCGGTCAGGCGTGGACGAAAAACGGTAAACTGCCCGGTGGAGAGCTGGAAGGCCAAGATCGTGATGGGTATGCCCGTTTACTTCGCCAGCGTTACGACTGGTTGCCTGAAGGAATTGCACGACGTTATTCCCGTACTTACGGCAGCAACAGCAATATCATTCTGGGTGATGCGAAAGAACTGGCCGATTTGGGTGAATTCTTCGGTTATGGGCTGTATGAAGCTGAACTGCGTTATCTGGTAGAACATGAGTGGGTTACTCAGCTGGATGATGCGATCTGGCGCCGCACCAAACTGGGTATGTGGCTGACAGATGAGCAGAAACAGCGCGTTGCTGATTGGCTGGCGCAGAACGTTAAATCAGTACAATCACAAGACTGATTTAATCTGACAAACCCGTATGCTTAAAACCGGCGATAATTTTTATCGCCGGTTTTTATTTCCTTCCGCTCAAATCCCCCGTAAAAAAACCATAAATTTTCGAAATCAATCATCAGTTCGTTCTATCAAAATTTCTTTATTTTCATTCGATTCAACTGGATGATTTGATAGTACATTTTTACCGCTGTGGTAGCATACTTAGTATATTAAAAGACCAAAATACTAACACGGGATAGCATCATTAAATGGCAACTAAAACCTACTTAATCGTACCGGGATATACTAATTCTGGGCCAGATCATTGGCAGTCCCATCTGGAAAGAAAATATCAAAATGTTATCAGAGTCCAGCAGGATAACTGGCAATCACCCGTCAGAGAAAAATGGTTACATCGCCTTCATGAAACTATTGAAAAAACGTCAGGTGAAATTTTCCTGATTGGACATAGCTGTGGCGCAGTAACCATAGCTCAGTGGGCAAAAGAAAAAAGCTGTAGCAGAGTAACAGGTGCATTACTTGTTGCTCCTGCTGATATTGATAACCCTAATGCACCACCGGAACTCTATATTCAACGCCCTTTACCAAAGATACCTCTGCCTTTTCCCACAACGTTAGTTTGCAGCGATAACGACGAGTTTTTATCGTTAGAAAAAGCCCATTTTTTGGCTAAATCCTGGAAGACCGAACTCATAGTTTTATCCGGAGCAGGCCATATCCACACAGCTGCGGGTTATGGAGAATGGCTGGAAGGTGAAAAATTAATAAATACAATATCTGGTAATCATTTAATTCCTTATAACTAAGAGATGATTTATGTTAACTATTCGGGAAGCGACAATAAAAGAGACCCAACAATTATCCCAAATGATTGAGGAAAGTTACCGTTTTCACTTCTCTCATTTATGGCAGGACGAAGATGAACTAGAAGAGTATATTTCCGAGCAGAGTTCCCTGACAGAAATAGCGAATTCGATCAATATACCTAATCATAAATGGTTTATTGCTGAGACTAGTCGGCCTATCGGATTTATTAAAATAGCTGTTGATAAAACTATTCCAGATAGTGAATTAACAGGATTGTATTTACATAAACTTCATCTGCTACCACGTCTGACCGGGAAAAATTATGGTCAACAAATGTTTGACTATATCGAAAAATTAGGACAGGAACAAAATCAAAAATGGCTTTGGCTGGAAGTACTGGAAAGTAACAAGCAGGCGCGAAAGTTCTATGAAAAAAATGCGATGAAATGGTTCAGGGATATTATATTCACCAGCCCTAAACAGCAAAGCACACTGCATATTATGATTAAAGAAATTTCACGTTAAACATTCCCTCCTTCACCTTCTAACAACAGATTGACTGCCTGAGCTTACTCACTTTCAGTCAAATAGCATAAAAAAGGTGAAGGATATATTATTAATAAATACATTATTATTTTTTTATTTTAAAAAGACCACGTGGATAATATTCAACATTAAACATATCGGATTTAATCTTATGTCTACTCAACGCTGATGGTGTTATCTGTCCAGTACCGGTTTCTCCAATAAATTTTCTCTTAACATGTCTATATTCTGAATCTGTAATAGGGCTATATAATGAGCCATTTGAAAATGTTTTTTGTTTTTTCCAATGCTTGAACCGATCAATGTCTATATCAATTCGATTTCTGTTTTCTGGCTGATAAGAATTTCCTCCTGGCTTAGGGAAGCGTTTATTTTCAGATAAATAATCCATAAGAAATATCCATCCACTAATAGGAGAATCTGGTTTTTCAGATTCTTCCTTAACCCATTCTAAGGATAATTTAGATATTTTCCTCAACTTTCCATTCGTAAGAACTTGCGATAGCAAATCAAATTTATTAGGAGAGCCACTCTCATTTTCTCCCTTAGATTCTATCTGTTCTAATTTCGTTAACAGATTAATGTCACTTTTTCTATACTCCTTACTATCAGCATCTTTATTGCTTTTCATAAATTCAACGAGCTCATTCATATTTTCATTACTAAAACCCAATTCATGATAATACAAGCTACTATTATCATGCCAATTCTTTTTCTTATTATTATAATTATATCGTGCATTTTTATTTAATAACTCAGTCACGTAACTTTTCCATATCATATCACTCTCTAATCTATTGTTATCTAATTTATTATTTAACCTTCGATAAATTGATAATTTATCTATGTTTTTAGATAAAAAAAGTGACCATGACTGTAGCAAGTATTTCGTAGCCTCCGGAGATTCTCTCAACTTTGGTGTATATTTATATAACACTGCACACATATCACTAGTTATATTAGTATCTGACAAATGTGACTGCATAAGAGAATTAAAACTTTTCATTTTAGATTTTTGCACTTTATCATTAGAAATCTCTAATGCCTCATTTAAATCATCAATAAATATATAAACATTATCATCCTGTTTTTTATTTATTAAATCTGAATAAAGTTCATAGCGTGCATAGCTCTCTCCGTAAACTAATATTACATTCTTATTCATATAATAAATTTCTCTTAAAAAATAAAAACTAGTAATCAAAAAAATATTTTTAACGTAACTCGGAATTAACGCGATAAGTACAATAGGTGGATTTTTTTAACATTAATTCAGAAAAACGATACCAGATATTCAGTCTCGTTACATCATAAAATCACTAGCATACTTTTAAAAATTCATTGGATGATAATTTATCTTATTTTTATCATTATTCACCTATGACTCTGATTGAGCACTTATCCATTGTGAATAAAATCCGCCCTGATATTTGTCGTCAGTATTCCCGCGCCTTCATACTGACACTATTCTTTGCAAGACGTAATCCTTAGTATCCTGTACATTAATATAATCATAAAATGCATTAATTTTATTTTATAAAAATATCATATCCACTCTCATTATCATATTGACTATTCTTTTCTTAATCTCATAGGAAGCCAATTGGCTGGCAAATCTGGTAATATAAAGCCAATTAATTCCGGACCATTATAGTACTTATAGTGCATTAAAACTTCATCATTGTATTTTTTACCATATATCAAACCAGTAAAAACCTCTGCAACAAATTCTGTAGAATTATTACCCTGAACATAACTGCTAACATTCTCTGCTATCTTGGCATGTATTATATGCTTTTCCCTTATTTCTTTTGATTGAGAGTTAATAGAATTTGAACGCTTACTTTCCCAAAAAAGATTTGATTCTGATTTATCGGATTGAGCATGAAGAATATGCCCAATCTCATGGACAATAGATGCAACTACTTTAATTGCTAGTACAGGCCCCAAAGGAGATTTATGTGATGATTTCATCTTGTCATACATCATATCTGCTATACCACGAGGGCCGGATTTACCCGAAGCTTCCCGTTTATTAGTTAGATTGAAACACAGAAATGTATTTGTATTCTTTGTTAAATTTTCTTTCTCAATATGCTGTCGGTTTATATGTAAGCAAGGCCCTGTCTCAGACCACTTTAGTGACTGGTTAGTTGCTTTATCTTCTATTTTTGGCCAGCGTGTTTGAATACAACCTCTATCTTCTTCCAGATAAACTTTTATTTCTCTTACTTTCTTCGAAAAATCCTTCACCCTTGGCGCTACTTTATTAAATGCATAACAAACCGCAAGTAAAAAATTCTCATGATTTTCATTAGGTAAGTCGCCTTGTTTGCCCATGAACATAATATGTACCCCCATAATATAATCACTGGATATAACAGAACAACTTTCGGTGTAATAATTAGGAAAATCTAAACTCTGTCCTTCCTGGAGCTTTATATCACTCTTAGACAACTTCCGTCCTTTGGGTTTATCCTCATTGTTAAAACAGAAAAACATAATGCGCCACCTCATTTGAATTTGACTTATTTCATGCTGTGCCTTCTTACTTCATGTAGAAACGGAATAATCTCCTTAGTCATAGCCTGCATAAACGATGGCGGGAAGGTATGCCCCATTTGCTGAACTGGCAAGAAGTCAGCCCCACTAATACGTCTGGCGGTATCTTCTCCACAGGCCACCGGAATTAAAGGATCATCCTCACCATGTACAACCAGTGTCGGACAACTAATCCGACTCAGAATCTCAGCCCGGTCAGAATCTGCAATTATCGCCAAAATCTGTCGGATAAAACTTCTGGGATGATAACCACCACGACGAAAAGCCATTCTCAGATGCTGAGCCTGTTCATCTGTATTTAGTGGTTCAGAAGGAGAAGCAAGAAGCCGGATGATTCTCAGTTGATGAGCAACCAGAGCTTCTATACTGGTATCGGCGGGTTTGGATAACAACGCCGCTATTACCTCCGGCTTTGGCGAAGGAAGCCCCGGAGCACCACTCGAACTCATAATACTCACCAGACTTTTTACCCGCTCAGGGTAGGTTGCCACTAGCCTCTGGGCAATCATCCCCCCCATTGAAGCGCCGATAATATGAGCCTGAGGGATATTCAGCGCATCAAGTACCCCCAAAGCATCATCAGCCATATCCTGTATGCTATAAGAAGCGCGAACAGGTAGCCCCAGACGAAACCGGACTTTCTGCCATAATAAGGAGCGCTGTGGAATATGATCAAATCTTTGGCTCAGCCCCGAATCACGATTATCATGCCGAATAACCCGAAACCCAGCCGAAACTAACAGGTTTACGAGGTCATCCGGCCAATCGATAAGCTGCATTCCCAAACCCATGATCAGCAACACCACCGGCCGCTTTTCACCATTAACCCCTTCACCACTGTCTTCTATTTCAATCGGCACATCATTTGCTATAACCTTCATTAGTAATAACCTTATGATATATAGATAAATAATTAAAAAATCAGACGAATGAATACACGGTTTTTGACTTTTATTGCAGCAGAGTAGAATAAAATTCAATAGAGATTAAATAAAAAAAGATAGCGTTTTATAGCTGATGATCTAGGTTGAGGTAAAGAACAAAATACCATCAAATTATTTCATGCTGTGACAAATAGTGTAGCAAAAATCACCATGTAGACAGAAAAATACAGCAGACATCGGGGTAGGAATCAGGCTATTTCCCTATATTCTCCCATGATGCTTATTTTTATATCTTCAGGCTAAAATGATAATATATATTCAAAATATTGATAATATTGGTTTTTATCATTTTTTAAATTTTCATTTATTCTGTAATTGTGATATTACTCCCCTTTCTTTAATTCGCTGGTTGCGGTTTATGTTCAAATTTATGAAGATAAATAAGAATGGATAAAAACTTGTAATGATGAGTCAAACATTCATTAAAAAAGAGGGGATTGCGCAATCATTTCTGGCTCGTTATCTCCTCTCGGAACAATGTGGCAATCGCCTGAAAACCATAGAGTTACTGGCAAAAGAGTGTGGGTTGTCCGTGGGTTTAATGCAGGCAGCATTAAAATCCCTCGAGCAATCACAGGCGGTTGGAATTAAGCGTCGTGGTCGGAATGGCAGCTTTCTCTCGCAGATTAACCACAAATTACTATTGGAATATGCCGATATCGGCAATGTAGTCTGCGCGATGCCCCTTCCCTATACCCGAGCCTATGAGGGTCTGGCCAGTGGTTTAAAAGCATTATGTGCAGGCGTTCCTTTTTACTTTGCACACATGCGAGGCTCAGATATCCGCATTGAATGCTTACTGAATGGCGTCTATGACTTAGCAGTAACATCAAGACTCGCCGCAGAGCAGCATCCAGACAATAAAGATATATATATTGCGCTATCACTAGGGACCCAAAGTTATACAGACAGACATCGGTTAATCTTTCGTCAGGGGGAGATGGAAACTATCCGCCGCGTAGGGTTAGACAGCACCTCAGCTGACCAGAAAATAATGACAAAGCAGTATTTTGCAGGAAAAGAAATTGAACTGGTCGAGGTCTCTTATCATGAGTGTCTGAATCAAATCATGAAAGGCCACATTGATGCGGCTATCTGGAACGTTGGACAAGGCCACGAGCTGATTGCACAAGGCCTGATGACCCAGCTTCCCGACGACAGTGAGTGTTTTATCAAAGCCTCCGAAGCTGTTATTCTTGCCCGCAAGGATAACATCCCTATCCAGCAACTCTTGCATACCATGGTTGACAGAGAAGCACTACTAACCCATCAACAAAACGTGGTATCAGGCATAATCGAACCCATTTACTGAACCTTAATTAACCCCAAAATAAGGTCTCAGCCAAAAACAGACTCAGACCAAACATAATCAATTAAATCTGACGTGTAACAAAAAGTGATGGTAGAACAACGGCTAACTATCCTGTTGCAAGGTGGTGTCATCGATCAGGATATCTACGATAATATGCTGGATGTCGTGCATATTCTGGAGGAGTTCTGGCTGATCCCAGTCCGCCACCCACAAGGTGAAATGGCACTTACTCATATGGCAAGTGCTTTTATGCGATCACGTCGTGGAGAAATTGTTTCCCCTATAGAAAAAGACATTCTGGATAAAATAAAACAATCCGGGAATTATTCACTGTTACTCAAAATTCATCATTCACTATTGGAAAAGTTTACCCTCACCCTACACCCCAATGAGGAAGGCTATCTGTTAATAAATTTATATGGTTTAATACTTGCAACAACAAGTTATTGATTTTTACACACCATAAATATTCAAAAAAATGAAGATTAAGAAACTTCATGTGTTTTTATTTTTCGCACAAACGTACTGCTTTGCAGCTACAAAGAGAAACCTATGTTTATTAATGCGTTAAAAAAACAGAATTCTAAATTAATAGAAGTAGCAAAAAACCTTTGGCAACAAGGTACGATCCTACCCGATACTTACGTCATTGATGTCGATCAGGTATTAAAGAATGGTCAGCATTTACTGCAAACAGCAGAGCAATATGGTATCGAACTCTATCTGATGACCAAACAGTTTGGTCGCAATCCATGGCTGACCAAGAAACTGATTGAACTCGGCTATCCCGGTGTTGTCGCGGTGGATTTCAAAGAAGCCTACAGCCTGAGCCAACACGGTATACCGCTGTGCCACATTGGTCATTTAGTACAAACACCCGCTCATCTGATAGAAACTATGCTCCGCTGTGAACCCAAAATCATCACTGTATTTTCGCTGGAGAAAGCTCAGGCCATATCAGATGCGGCTGAAAAGCTGGGGCGTATTCAGCCCATCATGCTGAAAGTTTTTGCTAAGCGCGATATGGCTTTTACCTGTCAGGAGTCAGGTTTCCTGTTTGAAGAGCTAGATTCAGCTATTGATGCTTTAAAAAAAATGCCGGGTATTAAACTATGTGGTCTGACTCACTTTCCCTGTCTGGCATGGAATGCCCAGTATCAGACAACATTACCAACCGTTAATTTGCAGACGCTGATCAGAGCACGAAACAAGCTCAAGCAACGCGGTATTTCCCTCTCTCAAATCAATGCCCCCTCGGCAACCAGCAGCAACACAATTCCCCTGTTAGCAAAATATGGTGCGACTCATTTAGAACCGGGTCATGCCCTGACCGGAACAATCCCTGCCAATAGTATAGGACGGGAGCCTGAACAGATCGCGATGGCTTATGTCACTGAAATATCCCATCACTATGAGGACAAAAGTTATTGTTATGGTGGAGGCTACTACCAACGCAGCCACATGAAGCATGCACTTGTTTTTCCAGAACAAAACAGTTCATACAAAACAGCACGGATATTACGGTTAGGTGAACCCTGTATTGATTATCACTTATCTCTGTATGGACTACATCCCATTGGCAGCGCGGTGATCATGTGCTTCCGGACTCAGATTTTCGTCACCCGCAGCGATGTCGCCCTGATCTCAGGTATTCAGTCAGGAAATCCAAAACTTGAAGGCATTTATGACAGTCAGGGCAACTGGAAAAACAACGGTTACTCTTAATAATTACTCAACATAGGTATTACATTTAATATTATTCTTCCCTTAAATAATGTTATTTTCGCTCTAGTCAATTTACCGCATGATGCTGCGCGACTATTTATTTACGGAAATAATTTTTTACGGAATAGTTATGCTTTATTTATGGAATAGTTATGGAATGCCAGAAAAAGATCAGGAATACACCCATACATTCCGCTCTGTATTCCCCACCCAAGATTGATACATCAGGCTACACCTATGTTCATGAGCACTTGCATATTGATCTGTCCGAAGCCAAAGGTACCCTTGACTGTCGTCTGGATCAGTATGAGCTGATTGTTGATGAACTTCGCCATCTGCATGCGCTTGGGCTGCGCAATATTGTGGAGGTGACCAACCGTTACATGGGGCGTAACGCCTCCTTTTTACTGAATCTGGTACGTGATACCCACATCAATATTATTGCCTCGACAGGCTATTACAAACGGCCATTCTTCCCCGCTCATTTCAGTACATTAAGCATTCAGGATATTGCTGAAGAGATGATTACTGAAATTGAAACAGGCATTGACGGTACGGCGTTAAAAGCCGGCATTATTGCCGAAATTGGCTCCAGCCTTAGGGTAATTACCGAAGATGAACAAAAGGTATTTGCCGCAGCCGCTCTCGCACATCATGCAACCGGATGCCCCATATCCACCCACACCACCTTAAGCACAATGGGACGTGAACAACTGGCGCTCCTCAAGGGGTTTGGTGTTTCTCCTGAATCTGTGGCGATTGGTCATTGTGATCTGAAAGACAATCTGGACACGATTATTCCCCTGCTTGAAGAAGGTGCCTGGGTACAATTCGATACCATTGGTAAAAACAATTACTATCCTGACAGCGGACGCATTGCGATGTTACAGGCGCTTGCCAAACGAGGGCTACTCGACAGAGTCATGCTCTCTCAGGATATCACCCGCCGTTCTCATCTGAAAAGCAACGGAGGAATTGGTTTCGATTACTTACTCACGGTATTCGTTCCGATGTTGCTGACTGCCGGCTTTACTCAAACCCAGATAGACCGAATGTTACGCGATAACCCTGCCCAATTCTTCCGGCACCGCTTTTCCAAATAACTAAGCAATAATTCGACAGAAAATAAGAAAGAGAGGGATAACAGCATGAAATTTGTCGTTGGTGGACAAATAGAAAAAGAAAAAATTGCCGAATGTATCCGGCAACTGGCCGGAGACAAAGCCACCTCCGTGGTCATTATGAATGATATTGAAGCCTCTATGGCGATTAAAAATGGCGATGCCGATTATTATTTTGGTGCCTGTAATACGGGCGGCGGTGGCGCGTTGGCTATCGCGATTGCTCTTATCGGTCTGGATCTCTGTGCCACCATTGGTATGCCGGGAAAAATCTTATCCGACGATGAGATTATTGCTCATGTAAAAGCCGGCAAAAAAGCCTTTGGCTTTACGGGGCAGGATATCGATATTGTTCTTCCGGTGATCATTCACACAATCATTTCTCAATAAGGAGCCTACCATGCAACATTTTCATGAGTTCCTGATGAGACTGATGGAAGTCGATCCTTTTAAAGCGGGATTACTGGCTTCAATTGGTGCGATTGCCGCCATGATGGCAAACCGTGGTATCGCCGTTTTCCATGATGGCCTGCGTCCGCTACTCCCTGAATACCTAGAAGGCCGAATGAGCCGTAAGGCGCTGGCAGCAACAAGTTTTGCCTTGAGCATCGGTCTGGTCGTCGGGTTTGGTATTCCCTTCTCGCTGACGGCACCCATCGTGCTGGTTCACAGCCTGTTGCTTGGTACCGACATGATAGGTATCTGGTGTGCCAACAGCCGCAGAGGATTCGTGGCTTCAGGCATCATTGGCGCCTTATACGCCATTGCTTTACTGGCAGGATTACGTTCCGTTGTTGAACTATTTGCAATGCTGCCGGTTAATTTCACCGATGACCTGAAAAAAGTCGGTGATCCGATTGTCGCCTGCTTTGCTCTGTTCCCTGCGATGGTCGTCGGCTATCAATATGGCTACCGCAAAGGGCTTTTAGTCATGCTCACCGCTTTAGTCGGCTATGTAGCGACCAAAGCCGCAGGCCCGCTCAGTTTTGGCGGGCTAATCGAGAAGCCGGTCAGTGTCGATCCGAATGGTGCGGCTTTGTTGCTGTCGATGATTGCCATGTTCTACTTCGCCATGCGTGAACGCCCGGATAATGCCCCATCAGCCAATCAATCCTCCGCAGCACCAAAAGGTGCCAATGAAATGTTAGTCGGGCTGTTCTCAACCCGTATCGAACGTATTCAGAAAAACAAATGGTTGCTCATCCTGTGTGGTGGCCTGACTGCAAGTGCAGCGACCATGTCTTTCAGCCTGCTGGCTGAAGGGCCGGTATCCCTGCAATTGATGGCACAGGATGAGCAGACGAGTGCCCTGCTGGTGGCGCTGGCACGTGCCATCGGATTTGTCCCGCTGGTCGGTACAACGGCAATTGCTACTGGTGTCTACAGCCCCAACGGGATGAAATTCGTGTTTGTGGCAGGTCTGGCAACCAGTAATCCGTGGCTGGCCTTTGTCGCGGGCGGCCTGACGATGTTTATCGAGATCCAGCTACTGGCAAAAATTGCGATCTGGCTGGATAAATATCCCGGCGTCAAAGCGTGTAGCGGCCATATTCGTACCGCGATCACCAAAATGCTCGAAGTCGCTCTATTAGTCGGTGGTATGATTGCTTCCAATGCCATTCTGCCGGGGATGGGCTTTATGATTGTTGCGGGGATTTATCTGCTTAATCGCACGTCTAAACGTCCTTTGGTTGAAATGGCCATCGGCCCGATCGCAACCATTGCCGTAGGTATTCTTGCTAACGTACTCTATTTAGTCGGAATAAATTAACAGGAACAACGTGAGAGAATGAAAACAGCGCCGTTACAAAGCGTTACATTGCAGAGTTTTCCATTACAAAGCATGACGATAGCACAAGCCCAGAAGCAGCAATTTAAGCTGGTGGATATCATCTGTCGTCACTTTCCCGGCGCTGATTTTCTCTCACAGGGAGATCTGGGTTTAGTCCCGGACCTCCAGCAACCCAGAATGACGCACCGCATTGAATCTGTTCTCGCCGAATATTTTGACGCAGAATCCGCCGCTTTTGTGAATGGTGCCGGAACAGGTGCCTTGCGGGTCGGGTTGGGAGCCATACTTCGCCCTTGTGAGACATTACTTGTCCATGACGCACCGATTTATCCCACAACGAAAACATCGATTGAACAAATGGGTCTTAATGTCGTTTATGCAGATTTCAACTGCACAAAGCAGCTTGAAACTGCCATTCAACAGCATAAGCCTACTGCTTGTCTTCTCCAGCATACACGTCAGAAAATTGATGATCGTTATTCTCTGAAAGAGATTATTTCCATTCTGAACAAGCATCACATTCCTTCATTGGTGGATGACAACTACGCCGCCATGAAAGTACCCCACATCGGCTGTGAATATGGAGCAACGCTTTCTGCATTTTCCTGTTTTAAATTACTCGGGCCACAAGGCGTTGGTTTAGTTATCGGTAAACAACCAATAATCGATAAACTGCGCCACAACATGTACTCCGGCGGTTGCCAGATTCAGGGCTATCAGGCGATGGAAGCACTACGCGGGCTGGTATTTGCACCGGTTATGCATGCCGTACAGTCCGAAGTGAATGAAGAATTAGTGCTCCGATTGAATCAGGGGGAAATACCACAAGTAAAACAGGCTATGATTGCCAATGCTCAATCCAAAGTGGTTTTAGTCGAATTTCATGAACCCATTGCAGATGCGGTACTGAACACCGCGCATACATTGGGTGCATTACCTTATCCCGTCGGGGCAGAATCAAAATTTGAAATCCCGCCCCTGTTTTACCGCATCTCCGGCACATTCCGCCAAACCGATCCCACGCTGGAGAAACGCATGATCCGCATCAACCCCAATCGTAGCGGAACCGAAACCATCATGCGTATCTTGCAGGAAAGTTGTCGGAAACATACATCCGGCTGATATTTTGCCACTCAGAACGAGCTACCAACCATCAGATATTTTCCCTTCTGGATCAGCCATCACTCTTCCCATAGAATCAATGATGGTTATCCAATTGAATAAATTACATAAATGATAATAAACAGGGAAAACACTACGATGGAAGATCCGATTCGGAAATCCTCACTTGCTGCGGTTAAAGCAGCCAGTGAAATCGCATACCAATATGTCAGTGAAATTCGGAACCAGCGTGTCTATCCCGATTCTGATGCCTTACGGGGTCTGCAACATTTTGACAGGCCATTACCTCAGAATGGTTCTGATTGTCAGGACGTGCTGGCACAGCTTCATCAGTATGGCTCACCAGCAACCGTTGCCAGCACCGGCGGTCGCTATTTTGGGTTGGTTGTCGGCGGCTCTACGCCGGCGGCGATGGGAGCCAATATTGTCTCCAGTGTCTGGGATCAAATAGCGCTGATGGAGTCCTCTTCTCCCGTTGCTCATCAATTAGAAAAAATTGCCGGGCGCTGGGTATTGGAGCTGTTGAATTTACCCTCAGATGCATTCGTTGGTTTCGTCTCCGGCACCACAATGGCACATGTCAGTGCATTAGGTGCTGCGCGCCAGCATCTATTTCAAAAACAGGGCTATGATCTGGCAGAACATGGTTTACATAATGCGCCACCGTTGAAAGTGGTTCTGTCCGAAGAAACCCATGTCTCTGTTTTAAAGGCACTGAGGTTACTCGGCTTCGGTCGCTCACAGTTCATTTTTGTACCCTGTGATAATCAGGGGCGCATTATTGCCAGTGCTGTTCCTGAACTCTCAGATAACATGATTCTGGTATTACAGGCCGGCAATGTGAACTCCGGCAGTTCTGATCCTTTCCTATCTCTGATTCCACAAGCCAAAAAAGCAGGCTGCTGGGTGCATGTGGATGGTGCTTTTGGTCTCTGGGCACGGGCATCAAAAGAAAAATCTGAATTAGTCGAAGGTATTGAAGGGGCAGATTCATGGGCGGTCGATGCCCACAAATGGCTGAACACACCCTATGACTGTGGAATGTGTATTGTACGCAACAAACAGGCGCTGAGAGATGTCATGACAACCTCTGCCGCCTATGTTGAAACTCAGGAAGTTTGGCAGGCAAAAGACATGCTGCCGGAATTCTCCCGCAAAGCCAGAGCCGTCGAAGTGTGGGCGGTTATTTCCGAACTGGGTGCTCAAGGAATTGAAACATTAATTGATCGCTGCTGTCTGTATGCTGAAATGCTGGCTCATGGTCTGAAATCACTGGGTTTCACTGTTCTTAATGATGTTGTTCTTAATCAGGTTGTCGCCTGTCTACCGGATATCACTTTGCAGCGCAAGATGCTGCAATCGGTTCAACAATCCGGTGAATGCTGGTTCGGGCAGACGACATGGCAGGGGCAGGAAGCCATAAGGCTTAGTGTCAGTTCATGGGCAACCACAGAAGCTGATATTTATTGCAGCCTGAAAGCAATTGCAGCAGCGATTGATGAGGAAAAAAAGAAGTAAAAAATATCTGACAGGTAAAAAAATCAAGTAAATAAGTATAGTTCGATTAAGTGTACATAAACCACATCTTTATATATACACTTCGTCTTTCAAGTTGCCTCTTTGTTGACTACGCTCACTCACCCCAGTCACCGTTTTTATAAACATACGGTTATCTATACGATTGGGGGCGAGTTCCCTAGCCAAACGATGACTATCCAATATCTGTATCCCACAACACCACTCCGTATGCTCTATTCATGGTAGTTATTTTTATCTATTAACATGAAGAACATCACAATAACGATAAGTTATCTCTTCAATTGTAATTATTACGAGTGCATTCTTTATTTGGTGCATCGTCTTAAAAATTCAATATATTAATAATGGTAACTTATGAATATTCCAAAAAAAATTCACTATTTCTGGACCGGAAATAAAATATCGCAAAATGATCTCAAAAACATCATGGCGATAAAGGCTGAAAATCCGGGTTTTCAACTCAATATTTGGGGAAACAAAACAGATGAATCTCTGATTATAAAGACATTTAATTCTCTTACTTTTACAGGTGAAGAAGGTAAAAATAGTAAAAATTATCATTTGGGATTCACACAAACTAAATTTTCTTATGTTTATAGAATTGTTGAAACGGCTTTTGATTTTTTATTTCATACCATTATGAGAGGCCAACCAAATAATTCATCAGCTATAGCGCAAGAAAATATTGTTGGTGGGGATCGTGAATTAGTTCGTTATCTGAGGCATTTATACTATTTCAATTTACAAGGCACTTTTCGGAATTATGCCGCATCAAGTGATATTGCCCGTTTAGTTATTCTCTATATGGAAGGGGGGATCTACCTTGATGTGGATGTCCAATTGCGTACCCAACTAGATGACCAACCGGGTGTTAAACATAGAAAAAAAATTTCACTGGACATAACCAATAATAGATTTGATGCAATAAAACTAAATTCTGATCTTGGCTTTGGTGATGCTAGTGGCTGTGGTTGGGGACCTGGTAATACAAAGAATAAATTTGGCAATGCCATCATTGCATCACAACCTCAATCAGACTCTATTTTGCAATTGTTATTGCATATGGCGAGACAGATAAAAAGAAGTCATCTTTTACGTCAAGTAGGTGAGTCACCCTATGGCAACGAAATCAGTTCTGCCGCCAAAACTCTTCGAGTCGATAAACTTAATTACGCTTTGGATTATGAAAATACAGAAAGAAAAAACATTATTCCTAATAAAAGTTGCGGCATTTTAGCCCCTGAATGGAGGACGGGCATAGACCTAACAAAAGAAAACTCTGACCAAAAGCGAAGAAAACGTCGGCTTGAGCACACAGTAAATCAGACTGGCCCGATTTTTTATAGACACCATTTCAGGATCAAAAATACTAACCTGATGGCTGACGAACTAAAAATTCAAATCGAAGGGAAGGATAAAGGAATGTTTAGCGCGGTTAACGCAGAAGCAAATTGGGCTAATTCCCAAAAAAGAAACAATAAAAAATAACGCTTAGGGGAGAGTGTTTTCTCCCCCCTGATATGAATCAAAATTTCATCGAAATATCAAACATAATCCCTCAACTGCCGTTCCACCAGCGTAAGAATGCTGTAAAGTGCAACAGGCTGCTGCTCTTGATTTAAAACCTGCACATCCCACATAACGACACCATGTGGTTTATCATCCGGCGTTTTCTGTACTTTCTTGATCTTCTTCTTACAGGTCAGCCGAACCTGAATGGTATCGCCAATCTTCACCGGCTCAATAAAGCGCAGGTTTTCCATGCCATAGTTCGCCAATACCGGCCCAACGGACGCATCGACGAATAGCCCTGCGGCGGCAGAAACAACAAAATAGCCATGCGCTACACGCTCACCGAACAGGGATTCAGCCGCGCCAATTTTATCCATATGAGCATAAAAATGATCACCGCTCAGGCAGGCAAAATTGACAATATCTGCTTCCGTCACCGTCCGGCGGGCAGTTAGCAGACTTTCCCCGACTTCAATTTGTTCGAAATATTTACGGAACGGATGAACGGGATCTTCCTTCACTTTCGCGCCACGTACCCACTCACGACCAATTGCTGTCAGCATACTTGGGCTGGCCTGAATTGCCGTGCGCTGCATATAGTGCTTCACAGCACGTAATCCCCCAAGCTCTTCACCGCCACCGGCGCGTCCCGGCCCGCCATGTACCAGCATGGGTAACGGAGAACCATGTCCGGTTGATTCGGCAGAAGCCGCTTCATCCAGAATTAACATACGACCATGAGCGCAGGCTGTCGCACGGATGACCTGCATCGCAATCTGCTCATCTGCCGTGACCAGTGAACCCACCAGACTTCCCTGCCCCATTAAAGCCAGCTCAATCGCCTGCTCAGTCTCCTGATATGCCATCAAGGTGGAAACCGGGCCGAAAGCTTCTGTTTCATGTACAGCCTGATTCGTCATCGGGTCTGCGCAATAAAGCAGAGTGGGCGGGTAAAATGCCCCATTGCTGTTCGTCTTATCCGCCAGTTCCAGTTTAGCTACAGTACCGCCAAGCAATAATTCACAACCACTTTGTAGCAGTAAATCCACTTTGGACTGAACTTCATCACGCTGCTCAAGGCTGATTAATGACCCCATACGGACATCCGGTAAAGCCGGATCTCCTACCACAACACCGGACAAACGTTTCATCAACGCCTGCTTAACCGGCTCAAGCTGGCTTTCCGGTACAATAATACGCCGGATGGCAGTACACTTTTGCCCGGCCTTCACCGTCATTTCACGGACAACTTCCTTGATGAAGACGCCAAATTCCGGCATATCCGGCGTGACATCTTCTCCCAGAATGCAACAGTTGAGAGAATCAGCTTCCATCGTAAATGGAATGGATTTTTCAATCAGACGAGGGTGAGACTTCAATTTGCGTCCGGTCTGGGCTGAACCGGTAAAAGTGACCGCATCCTGATAGTCGAGATGATCAAACAGATCACCAATTCCGCCACAGATCAACTGCAATGCGCCTTCCGGAACCAAACCACTGTCGAGGATCAACTTCACCATTGCCTGTGTTAACTGCGCTGAAGCAGTCGCGGGTTTAATGATTGCCGGCATGCCCGCCATCCAGGTCGGTGCCAGTTTTTCCAGCATGCCCCAGCAAGGAAAGTTAAAGGCATTAATGTGCAGAGCAACACCGGGGCGGGAAGTCAGAACATGACGAGCGACAAACTGGGACTGTTTGGAAAGCGGGATCATCTCATCTTCCGGCCATAACACATCATCCGGTAGCTCACGCCCTGCCAGACCCGCATAAGAAAATAGCGTTGCAATGCCTCCTTCAATATCGACCCAGCCATCCGAGCGGGTCGCTCCGGTTTCTGCCGAGATAGCATATAAAGCTTCTTTATTGGCAAGCAGGTGCTTTGCAACAGCTTTCATCATCTGGGCACGCTGCTGAAATGTCATGGCTGAGAGTGCTTTTCCGCCTTTTTCTCTGGCATAGCTAAGGCTATCAGCCAGTGGCAGATCATCTGAACAAACCTGATACAGCGCTGCACCACTTACTGCATGATGAATAGTTCTGGCGTTACCGTTTCCATAAACCCATGCACCACAAATATAACTGGTCAATTGTTGCATTTTTTTCTCCGCCAATATCATTAATGAATCACCATTAAAACAATATGCAATATTTATGTATCACATAACCCAGACAAAAAACCACCCAAAAAATTAACAAAAGCGAACATTTTCTGGGCTACGCCTATCAATGCTCTTACTTATCCATAACAATAAAAATTAATTACAACTTTTTGAAAAATAAATAACATAAATTGTGATGTGCTCAACAAATATACAAATAAAACGTTTGATCTTTTTGTTATCAGTTTGTAGATTTAAGGTTGCATTAAGTGATTCGTTTTTACTATATGATTTAAAAAATAAGAATCATATGTGGAGCGTTATATGACAACTGATCAACCAGATCATCAACGACAGGCGCATTTTGACGCCAAGATCGAGGCAGATATCTCTATTGAAGCTAAGGATTGGATGCCCGATGCCTATCGCCAGAACCTGATACGTCAGATCGGTCAACACGCACACTCGGAAGTTGTCGGCATGTTACCGGAAGCCAACTGGATCACCCGAGCCCCCACCCTGCGGCGCAAGGCTGTATTACTGGCAAAAGTGCAAGATGAGGCAGGTCACGGGCTGTATCTCTACAGCGCCGCAGAAACTCTTGGTTGTACTCGTCAGGACGTCTATCAGAAATTGCTGGATGGAACGATGAAGTATTCGTCAATTTTCAACTATCCCACCTTGAGCTGGGCAGACATTGGCGTGATTGGCTGGCTGGTGGACGGTGCTGCGATAGTCAATCAGGTCGCTCTGTGTCGGGCTTCTTACGGTCCTTACGCCCGCGCTATGGTGAAAATCTGTAAAGAAGAGAGTTTCCACCAACGTCAGGGATATGAAGCAGTGACCGTGCTGGCAAAAGGGAGTGAGACTCAGCGGGCTATGTTACAGGATGCCATTAATCGGTTCTGGTGGCCGACGTTGATGATGTTCGGTCCCAATGACAGTGATTCACCCAACAGCGCCCAAAGCATGGCCTGGAAAATTAAACGGTTCAGTAATGATGAGCTGAGACAGAAATTCATCGATAACACCGTTCCCCAATTGGAAGCACTGGGTATGACTGCACCTGACCCTGAACTGGCTTGGGACGAAACAACCGGGCACTACCGTTTTGGTGAAATCAACTGGGACGAATTCAATCAGGTGATCAAAGGCCACGGCATATGTAACCACGAACGTCTGGAGGCCAAACGCCGGGCATGGGAAAACGGAAGTTGGGTACGTGAGGCAGCCTCCATCCATGCCAGAAAAATGGCTGCAAAAAAACAGGCTGCTTAGTCCGCTGTAGTTAATAACCGATGAAAACGGAGGCAAGATATGAACAATACCGATTGGCCACTGTATGAAGTCTTTGTTCGCAGTAAGCAGGGGCTGACTCATCGTCATGTCGGCAGCCTCCATGCAGCGGATGATCAGATGGCGCTCGAAAATGCGCGTGATGCTTATACCCGGCGTAATGAAGGCTGCTCTATCTGGGTCGTGAAATCCATTTATCTGGTTGCCTCACAGCCGGAAGATCGCAGCGCTTTTTTTGAACCGTCAGAAGATAAGATTTATCGCCATCCGACGTTCTACACGATACCTGACGGCATCAAGAATATGTAAGGGGAAAATATGAACATGCCTCATACCGCTTCCCTCGAACAGAACCTTTTCAATCATCACCTTTTCAACTACGTACTGCGTCTCGGAGACAGCCCGCTGATTCTGGCGCAGCGCCTGTGCGAATGGTGTGGTCACGCACCAGAACTGGAAATTGATTTGGCTCTGGCTAACATCGGTCTCGATTTACTGGGTCAGGCACGCCATTTTCTCAGCTATGCCGCCACACTTGATGGAACTGATGCTGAAAAGAAAGAAAGCGATGAAGACCGGCTGGCTTTTGGTCGTGATGAACGGGAGTTCCGCAATCTTCTGCTAGTGGAGCAACCTAATGGCGGTTTTAACGATACGCTGGTGCGCCAGTTTTTTATCGATGCCTATCACGTCTTACTCCATCAGGCATTAGGGCAGAGCCGTGATACCCAATTAGCCGCCATCAGTAATAAGTCATTAAAAGAGGTGGAATATCACCTGCGTTTCAGCCGTGGCTGGATGATCCGGCTGGGAGATGGCACAGAACAGAGCCACGAGAAAATGCAGCAGTCGGTCAATCAACTGTGGCGCTTTACCGGCGAACTTTTCCATTGCGATGAGGTAGAACAGCAACTTGCTGAGGCAGGCATTGCGGTTGATCCCCGGATACTGCATGAACCCTGGAAGCAAATAGTCACAGATACCTTTACTCAGGCCACGTTGGAAATACCACAGGAAACCCCTTACCGACAAGGCGGCAAGCAAGGGCGGCATACAGAACATCTCGGATACATACTGGCAGAAATGCAGTTTTTACAGCGGGCATATCCAGACAATAACTGGTGACCGTAACTGAGGGGGTAGGATGGAGCAGCAACTTAGTTCCTTGCAATCAATAGCGTTGCAATCAATAGCATTGCAGCAACCCGAAATCCACCAGATCTGGCAGTGTCTGCATCAGATTGCCGATCCAGAACTGCCGACGTTATCGATTACCGACCTCGGTATGATACGAGAAGTTACCGCTTTCCAGAATGAGCAGAACGGTCAGAAGGGGTGGCAAGTGGTATTCACTCCCACTTATTCAGGCTGCCCGGCAACTGATTTTCTCCTTAATGAAATCCGTACGACACTGGCTCAGGCCGGTTTCTCCCCCGTACATATTAACGTGAGCCTTAGCCCGGCATGGACGACTGACTGGATGAATGCCGATGCCAGACAGCGTCTGCGGGAATCCGGTATCGCGCCACCACAGGGAACGGCCTGTGAAAAACCCGCAGACACCGAATCCATTACCTGCCCGCGTTGTGGCAGTCATCAGACAGAAAAAATCAGTGAGTTTGGTTCCACCGCGTGCAAAGCACTTTATCGCTGTCAGCACTGTCTGGAACCTTTCGATTATTTCAAATGTATTTAAGGGAGCAGCAGATGGCTATTCTTCCTCATTCCGGTTCTCAGAAAAAGCAATCCCAGCAAAAACACGCTCACCGGACACAGTTTCATCGCTTACGCATTGCTGCTATTGAGCAGGAAACGCCAGATTCTGTCGCGGTCACACTGCATATTCCCGATGAACTGAAAGAATATTTCCACTATCAGCCGGGTCAGCACCTGACACTCAAGGCAAAAGTTAACGGGGAAGAACTACGCCGCTGTTACTCCATCTGTAGCTCACCACTGGATGACACACTACAAATTGGTGTCAAAGCTATCTATCAGGGGCGATTATCTACCTTTATTAATCAACAATTGAAAGTTGGGGATGAGCTGGATGTCATGCAGCCACAAGGTAATTTTGGTCATTCCCCTGATACCAGCAAGCCGGGAAATTATCTGGCCATTGCAGCAGGTTCAGGCATTACGCCTATCCTGTCGATTATCAAAAGCACACTGGCTTTGGAGCCAGAGAGTACTTTTACGCTGATTTATGGCAACAGTACCAGCCGCTCGGTGATGTTCAGAGAAGCACTGGCTGATCTGAAAAACCGCTACCTGCAACGTTTTCAGGTCATGTATCTATTCAGTCAGGAAACCACTGACAGCCCGCTGCTCAACGGTCGTATCAACACCGAAAACCTGCTGCGGATCGGCAAAATACTCCTTAATTTTTCCCAGTTTGATCAGGCTTTTCTTTGTGGGCCTGAAACGATGCTGGATGATGCAAAATCAGCACTTGAGCAGGCCGGTATGGCGTCTGAACACATCCACAGTGAACGTTTCAATACCGGTAATCATCCTCTCTACACCGCTTCCCGCCCTGCAAATATGGACGGGCGCAATGAAACGAGTGTCGAAATTCATTTAGATGGCCGCGCCCTGAATATTGTGATGAATGCTGAGGATAACAGCATTCTTGATGCGGCTCTGCGTCAGGGCGCAGATTTGCCCTACGCCTGTAAAGGCGGTGTTTGTGCCACCTGTAAATGCCGTCTCAAATCCGGTGAAGTGGATATGGGCGTGAACTACAGCCTTGAACCGGATCAACTGGCTGCCGGTTATATTTTAAGCTGCCAGTCATGGCCGAAAGGCGATGGTGTTGTTGTTGATTTTGATGTGTGACCGTGGTGAGTGAGTGCAGCCAACAAAGAGGCAGCTCGAAAAACGAAGGGTATAGAAAATCAGGAGATACCATGAATCAAGAATGGGTTTTAAGTCTTCAACAACAGCGGGTACGCACACTGACCCTCAACCGCCCGGAAGTACGCAACGCTCTCAGCAATGACTGTCTGGAACTGCTTGTACAACATCTGGAACAGGCGGATGCCGATGCCGGAACCGGCGTCATCATCATTACCGGCTCACTACGCTGCTTCGCCGCCGGAGCTGACCTTAAAGAACTACAACAACAAACCGTTGCCAACGCAATCACTGATCGTCGCCCCCAACTCTGGCAACGGCTGAACAATATCAGCAAACCGATGATAGCTGCCGTTAATGGCTATGCTCTCGGCGCAGGCTGTGAACTGGCTCTGGCCTGTGATCTGGTGGTTTGTGGTGAGAACGCCAGCTTCGGTCTGCCGGAAATCACGCTGGGGTTAATGCCGGGAGCGGGAGGAACACAGCGGCTGATTCGCAGTGTAGGCAAAGCCCTTGCCAGCCAGATGATATTAACCGGCGAAGCCATTAACGCCCATCAGGCGCAACAGGCTGGGTTAGTGAGTGAAATTTGCATCGATAACCTGACGTTAAAACGTGCACAACAAATAGCAGACCGCATCAGTGAATTTTCGCCGCTGGCTCTGCGGGCGGCTAAGGCTGCGCTCAAGACTGCATACGAAACCAGCCTGTCACAAGGGCTGTCCGCTGAACGACAACACTTTGTTGCCTTAGCTGGTACAGCCGATCGTCAGGAAGGTATTTCAGCCTTCCTTGAAAAACGTAAACCAACATTTAAAGGATGCTAGTAGATGGAAAATGAAAATATACCCACGATACTCACTGAAGTGAAAGCAGGTGTCCTTAGCATTAAACTCAATCGTCCTAGGCTGATAAACAGCATCAACGAGGAAATGCACCTGCAACTCAGTGAAGCTCTGAAAATTGCAGAACAGGATGAATCCGTGCGCTGTGTACTGATTTCAGGTGCTGGACGTGGTTTCTGTGCAGGTCAGGATTTAAATGATCGTAGTTCTGTTATCAACGTAGGTGGCGTTCCTGATCTCGGCTATTCCCTTGAAACTTACTATAACCCGCTAATCCGCCGTCTGACCACTCTTCCCAAGCCAGTGGTTTGCGCTGTTCATGGCGTGGCAGCGGGAGCGGGTCTTTCTCTTGCGTTGGCGGGTGACATTGTGCTCGCGTCCCACAATACCACCTTTATTCAGGCTTTCTGTCGTATCGGCCTGACACCAGATGCAGGCGGCAGCTGGTTCCTGCCCCATAAAATTGGTCATGCCCGCGCGATGGGAATGGCCATGCTGGGGGACAAAATCACTGCTGAACAAGCACTGGAGTGGGGCATGATCTGGCAGGTCTTTGAACCTAAAGAACTGGAAGAGAAAGCATGGGAAATCGCCCAACGTCTGGCAACTCAGGCGACATTCTCCCTTGCGAGCATCAAGAAATCCACTTACGCCGCCGCAACCAATACGTTGGATCAGCAGCTTGAGCTTGAGCGCGAGCTACAACGCCAATGTGGGCATACAGAAGATTTTCAGGAAGGCATCCGTGCGTTTATGGAAAAGCGCGAACCACAGTTTAAAGGAAAATAAATATGAATATGCCAGTACATCATCGTCCGACATTCAGTGATTCAATAGCTAACGAATCAATTAATGAATCAATACCAGAAGGCCCAATCGCTGTTATTGGCGCGGGAACGATGGGTATCGGCATTGCTCAGGTTGCAGCGCTAGCAGGACATTCCGTCCTGCTATTTGACGCTAATGGTGAAGCCGCACAACGGGCGCTGGATAAACTCCACACCCGCCTGCATCAGCGTGTCACAGCAGGTAAAGCCGATGCAGATAAAACTCAGGCGCTGTTGCAACGCATCACTCTGGTTGACTCATTACAGGCGCTGGCTCCCTCTATACTGGTGATTGAAGCGATTATTGAACAGCTGGAAGCCAAACAAAAACTATTCCACCAGCTGGAATCTCTGTGTTCAGAACAAACCATCTTTGCCAGTAATACCTCATCGCTGTCGATTACGGCTATTGCCCGTGTCCTGAGTAAACCTCAACGCATGGCCGGGCTGCATTTTTTCAACCCTGCCCCGCTAATGAAACTAGTGGAAATTGTGCAAGGGCTGGAAACCTGCCCACACATCATCGCAATACTTAAACGTCTCATGCTCAACTGGCAAAAACAGCCAGTCATTTGCCGCTCCACACCCGGTTTTATCGTCAACCGCATTGCGCGGCCTTTTTACGCCGAAGCCCTGCGCGCACTGGAAGAGCAGGTTGCATCTCCGGCGACACTGGATGCCGTCATAAAAGATGCCGGCGGCTTTGCTATGGGGCCATTACAACTGACTGATTTAATCGGACATGACGTCAATTACGCCGTTACTGAATCCCTGTTTCACGCGTTCTACGGTGATCCCCGCTTTCAGCCATCATTACGACAAAAAGAACTGGTGGAAGCCAATCATCTGGGGCGCAAAAGTGGCCGTGGGTTTTATGCCTATTCCGACACCAATAATGCAGAAAAAAATAGTGCGGATAAAAAACTGCAATTATTTCCTGCGATTGAAGAAATACAAGCCGCAGAATCAGTCACACCAGAGCAAATAAATGCCATCGGGAACTGGTCTACTCTGCCTCATTTTGTCGCTATGTTGCAGGAAAAGTTGCAGGAAAACGGGATATCCTGCGAGAAAAAAAGCACTATCCCATTATCTTCACCTGCATTACAGATTGATGATGTTCTATTTATGCTGGCAACCGGAAAAACCAGCTCACAATTGGCTGATGAAATTCAGGCTCCGGTTGTACAGTTTGATCTGTCTGCCAACCATCATGCTGCTCCGATAATCACAATCAGTGCCGCCTGCCAGAACACTCAACAACAAACGGCAAAAGTCGCCCGTTTTCTCCATTCCCTCGGCAAACAGGTCATTTTACTGCCGGATTATCCGGCCATGCTGACGATGCGGACGGTGGCAATGCTGTGCAACGAAGCGCTGGATGCGCTTAATAAAGGCATTGCCAGCGCCGAAGATATCGATCTGGCAATGTGCCGTGGTGTGAATTATCCCATCGGGCCACTGGCATGGGGAACTCAGCTCGGCTGGCAGCATATTTTCAATACACTGGAAAACTTACAGCAGTTCTACGGGGAAACCCGTTATCGTCCGTCTCCCCTGCTTCGTCAGCTGGCGGCGGGCCATGTCACATTACAGTCCCTATCTCTCCGGCAACATGAATATCAACATAAGAAGAAAAATCATGCCTAATAAAACGAATATTTCCCCGAAGCAACTTGCCCGAAACTGTATTGAGAGTATGTATACCAAAGATGCCTGCGCTAATCATATGGGAATGCAGATTGACTATATCGACATCGGGATCGCTCAGTTAAGCATGACCATTGTACCTACCATGCTTAACGGCCATAAGACCTGTCATGGTGGCATTATATTCAGTCTGGCAGATACCGCATTTGCCTATGCCTGTAACAGCGAAGGACTTGCGGCTGTCGCTTCCGGCTGTAATATCGATTTCATCCATCCGGTTTTTAATGGCGACCGGCTTACAGCTAACGCGTCAGTGCAGCATCAGGGCAAAACTAACGGGTTATATGATGTCAAAATTACCAATCAGAATGGCAAAACTGTGGCCTTTTTCCGTGGTCACTCCCACCGTCTGGGTCATTCTGTTGTAGAAGAACCCGCCAAAGCAACGACTCCAACTAAAATAGTCAGGAAAGAAAAATCATGACCCATGCATTTATTTGTGGCGGAGTGCGTACACCTATCGGCCGTTATGGTGGAGCCCTCGCCAGCCTACGCCCTGATGATCTGGCCGCTTTGCCGCTACGAGCATTACTGGCTCGTTATCCCGGACTCGACTGGCAAGCGATTGATGATGTTATTCTCGGTTGTGCAAATCAGGCAGGTGAAGATAACCGTAATGTCGCTCGCATGGCGACACTGCTGGCTGGTTTGCCACATTCTGTCCCCGGCACAACACTCAACCGGTTGTGTGGTTCCGGTCTGGATGCTCTGGCTTTTGCGGCCCGCAGTATCAAAGCAGGTGAAGCTCAACTGGTACTGGCTGGTGGCGTGGAATCCATGACCCGTGCCCCATTAGTGATGGGCAAAGCAGACACGGCTTTCAGCCGTCAGGCCCAGATATTTGATACCACAATTGGCTGGCGTTTCATTAATCCGCTGATACAGAAACAATTTGGTACAGATTCAATGCCGGAAACCGCAGAAAACGTTGCGGCCCTATTTAAAATCAGCCGGGATGCTCAGGATGCTTTTGCGCTGCGCAGCCAGCAACGTACCGCTACAGCGCAGCAGCAAGGCATTCTGGCTGAAGAGATCATCCCTGTTACTCTGCCTGACCACCGGAAAAAAGGGCAAGACACGCTTATTTCACAGGATGAACATCCCCGACCTGACACGACATTAGCACAGTTACAAAAGCTGAAAACACCCTTCCGGACTGAAGGCACCGTCACTGCCGGTAATGCTTCCGGCGTCAATGACGGAGCCGCCGCCCTGATTATCGCGTCAGAAGCCGCAGCATTAAAACACGGGCTGATACCTAAAGCGCGTATTGTGGCAACCGCCACCAGCGGTGTTGAACCACGCATCATGGGGATTGGGCCACTGTCAGCCACGGATAAAGTACTGTCACTCACCGGGCTGAGTCTGCATCAGATGGATGTAATCGAACTGAACGAAGCCTTCGCAGCTCAGTCACTGGCAGTGATACGCCAATGGGGATTACCGGATGATGCAGAACATGTGAACCCGAATGGCGGTGCGATAGCACTGGGGCATCCGCTGGGAATGAGTGGTGCCCGGCTTGCACTGACAGCAACGCTTGAATTAGAACGGCGAGCCGGACGCTATGCCTTATGCACTATGTGCATCGGCGTTGGGCAGGGAATTGCCATGATTATTGAACGTATTTCATAACCAACACCTGCATATAACAATAAAAACAGCCTGATACAGTTAAACCAACAAAAAGGGCGGGAATTATGAGCAACAACGTACAGCACCTCAACTCAAGCTTCACTCCACATCCCGAAGCCAGTCTCGATTCTGTTGAATTTGCTTCACGCGATGAAATTCAGGCGCGACAGTTTAAGCAGATGAAATGGACATTGCATCATGCCTATAACAACGTGCCAATGTATCGCCGTAAATTTGATGCGATTGGTATTCACCCCAATGATTTCCGGCAGCTTGAGGACATCGCTAAATTTCCTTTCACCACCAAACAGGATCTGAGAGATAACTACCCGTTTGATACCTTTGCCGTTCCGATGGAAAAAATCGTGCGTATCCATGCTTCATCCGGCACAACAGGGCGTCCGACCGTTGTTGGTTATACCCAGCAGGATATCGACAACTGGGCTGATCTGGTTGCCCGTAGCCTGCGTTTTGCCGGAGCAACAGCTAAAGACAAAATACATGTCGCTTACGGTTACGGCCTGTTCACCGGCGGTCTGGGAGCACATTACGGCGCTGAGCGTCTGGGGGCAGCCGTGATCCCGATGTCTGGCGGGCAGACAGAAAAACAGGCACAGTTGATCTGCGACTTTAAACCCGATGTCATTATGATGACGCCCTCTTACTGCCTGACATTATTAGATATATTGGAACGACAAATGGGAGGCGATGCCAGACAATGCTCTCTGCGGGTCGGTATTTTCGGGGCTGAGCCGTGGACGGAAGGGCTGCGGCATGAAATTGAAACTCGTATGGGCATCAAAGCGCTGGATATTTATGGTTTGTCAGAAATCATGGGGCCGGGTGTCGCCATGGAATCACTGGAATATGCCGATGGTTCCACTATTTGGGAAGACCATTTTTATCCGGAAGTGATCGATCCTGACAACCTGAATGTATTACCGGACGGCGAGAATGGTGAACTGGTTTTTACCACACTCACCAAAGAAGCCATGCCGATGATCCGCTACCGTACCCGCGACCTGACACGTCTGTTACCGGGAACCGCCCGCAATATGCGGCGCATGGACAGGATCACCGGACGCTCTGACGACATGCTTATCATCCGTGGCATCAATGTCTTTCCATCACAGGTAGAAGAACAGATCACGCGTTTCAGCGAATTGTCGCCACATTATCAACTGGAAGTGGACCGCGTTGGGAATTATGACAGCCTATCCGTCAAGGTCGAACTGAAAGATCCGGCGCAACTGAGTATCCAGCAACGCTGCGATATCTGTCACCAATTACGCCATCACATCAAGGCCATGATAGGGATCAGCACCGAAGTCAGTATCGTCAACTGTGGGGATATTCCGCGCTCGGAAGGCAAAGCGGTTCGGGTTCTTGACCACCGTCAGCAGAAATAATATTCAAACAATACAATAACGACTGGGACACCTGATTATGCTACTGTCATGACTCATTTGCGTTTAGACAATAACAAAATATGACACACAAACTCGACGATTTTATTCGACATGCCCTTGATGCCCAAACGATTAGCGGAACATCGCTGATCATTTCCCTGTATGGCGATGCACTCAGCCATCGGGGAGGTGAAGTCTGGCTGGGCAGTCTCAGCCTTCTACTGGAACCGCTGGGATTCAGTGACCGTTTTGTCCGGACATCTGTCTTTCGTTTACAAAAAGAAGACTGGCTGGAGGTAGAGAAAATAGGTCGTCGCAGTTACTACCGCATCACTGAGCGGGGCATGAACCAATTCCGCCATGCAGAGAGTAAAATTTATCTCAGCGAACAACCGGCATGGGACGGCAAATGGGATTTATTGCTGTTGGAAGAAACCAGCAAAGAGGAACGTACCCGCCTGAAAAAAGAGCTGAATTGGTTTGGGTTTAGTCAACTCAACAGCACATTAATGGCAGCCCCCAGCAGTTCACAAAGTGATATTCCGGCTCTGCTCGGAGAACTCAACGCCAGTGATTCCGTGATCTACTTCCGGGCAGATTATCCTTATCCCCGCTCCGAACAGAGCCTGAAAGAACGGGTATCAGCCAGTTGGTCGCTGGATCAGGTTGCTCAGCACTATCATGAATTTATCATCACATTCCGGCCCTTGATGAAACTCTTGCAAGACTGTCATGCAGACGAACTGACCCCGGAGCGCTGTTTCCAGTTACGCCTTCTGCTGATCCACTTTTACCGCCGTGTCGTACTGCGTGACCCATTGCTGCCTGATGCTCTGTTGCCTACACAGTGGGAAGGCCAAATCGCCCGGAACTTATGCATCAACATCTACCAGCGCATTGGCCCTGCCGCAACACGATACATTGGTGAACAATGTGAAACCACCATAGGTAAATTGCCCCAACCTGCTGCTGCCTACTATCGTCGTTTTGGAGGATTGCACAGCGGCTCTTAGTAACGCCTGACAATTGTTTGAGGAAATACTTATGCCTGTATATCAACTTGATGGTTTAACCCCGGTTATTGACCCCAGTAGTTATGTTCACCCTACCGCTGTTTTGGTCGGTGACGTCATTATTGGCAAGCAGGTTTATATCGGCCCGAATGCCAGCCTGCGTGGTGATTTCGGTCGGCTGGTGGTGATGGATGGTTCGAATATTCAGGATAATTGCGTCATGCACGGTTATCCTCAACAGGACACGGTCGTTGAAGAAAACGGTCATATCGGGCATGGTGCGATACTGCATGGATGCCAAATCCGGCGTAATGTTTTGGTTGGCATGAATTCAGTTGTGATGGATGGTGCAGAAATTGGTGAAAACTGCATCGTGGGAGCAATGGCCTTTATCAAGGCAGAAGCGATTTTTGCAGCCAATCAACTGATCATCGGCACCCCCGCCCGCGCTCTGCGTACCCTGACTGAGCAGGAACTGGAATGGAAGCGGATCAGTACTCGGGAATATCAGGATCTGGTAACACGTTGTAAAAATACATTGAGGCAGGTAGAACCGTTGACTGAAATAGAACCGGGGCGTAAGCGGATGGTATTTAGTGACGATTTTATGCCTAAGAATCAATTGTAAAATGGTTCCTACTGCTCGCTGGCTGCGAGCAGCCTCAATACTATTTAATATCAACCACCTCAGAAGGTTTTATCGTTATTTTTTGACCATGTAACTCGCAATCTTCCAGTAATTGAATAACGCCTTCTTTAGCATATAAAGCTTGTGCTCCTTCGGCTTCTTTATAAGGAACAACTGATTCAGTCATATCAATGAAGGGTTTACTGAAGATAATGGCTTTATATCTATGCTCAGTATCACCATCAGGTAGATCCCAATCAATTAAGTAATTAGCATTCTTCCAGAAAACAATAACTCTTGTGAATTCTTCATCATCTTCTTTTTTATTCCACTTATAACCTATTACACAGTACGTATTATTTACACTATTAAATCCGAATTTATTAATAAGGTAACTGAATGAAGGCAAATATCCCTCTTTATAATCTTTTATTTTTAAAGGATTAAAATAACTATCTGGCTTTTCATTATAGATCCCCCAGCTTCCCTTATTTTCCCAATCCTTAAAATTTAATTCTTCCTTCTGTTCAGAAAAAATAGGGAAAGAAAATAGAATCATTATAAAACTAAATAACCATCTCATTTTCACTCACTTTATATTTAACTTAACTAAAAAATTTCCATCACAATCTTCGAGATAGATAACTAATCTTTAATATCTATTATCTCAGAAGGTTTTATCGTTATTTTTTGACCATGTAACTCACAATCTTCCATCATCTGGATAACGCCTTCTTTTGCCCACCAAGCCTGTGCCCCTTCTGTTTCTTTGTAAGGAAAAACAGATCTATCCATTTTAATAAATGGCTTGCTAAATATAATTGCCTTATATCTATTATCATCGTCACCATCAGGTAAATCCCAGTCAATTAAATAATTGGCATTTTCCCAAAAAATAACAACTCTTTCTCGTTCTTTACTATTTTTTGTTTTATTCCATTTATAGCCTATTAAACAATATTTATTGTTTACATTCCGAAAATTAAATAAATTAATAAGATAACTAAATGAAGGTAAGTAACCATCGCTGTATTCTTTTATTTTTAATGGATTAAAATAATTATTTGGTTTTGAGTCATAAATTCCCCAATTACCTGTTTTTTCCCAGGCGTTGAAGTCTAGATTATCTTTCTGTGAAAGAGAAATTGATGAAAACAGAACCATACATAATCCAATAAAATATTTCATATAAATATCTCTTATTTAAGGTAATTATCAGAAAGTTTATAAAAATCTTGGCCTTGCAATGAAAATAATTTAATAAAATTAGAGCCAGGTGAACCACTATTTTGTGTTCTCCACGCAATAACTTCTGTATTCGAAATGCTATTACTTTTTGCTACATTGATAGCATGTGTAATTAATCGACGATAAGCTAAAAAGTGCTCTTGGGTTCCATCATTAGCAACAATCACCATCCTATTAATTCTTCTTTGTATATCATCGTTGATATTGGGATATTGCTGAAAGCCCTCGATTGTTTTTGGTGCTGAAATAAGACCAATCAATTTATTTCCATGTTTAGGTACACCAAGGTATTGAGATTTAGGAGACCTTACTCTGTTTAATAAAACATCATGCATATACTGCATCGTATCTTTTGCTTCTTTTTCACTGTATTTGAATTTTTTAGACTCAGGAGATGACGTCTCCGCCAACAACACCATCAGCATTGCTCGTTGCTCAGCAGTAAGATCAGTGGGGATCGATATTTTAGGCACGATATTAATTGTTAAATGTGGAAAGCAATCCTCAGCAACACCCTGAGCAAAATTAGGACAGAAATCAATATTTGTATCAACTGCCTTAACTTTACTTACCCCTATATTAATCGCTGTTATTTGCAATGTTTGCTCTCTCATCTGAGGATTATCACGCTGAAAAATAGTTAACCCCAATTCCGCTTAAGCTATTGCTGAAATATCTTCTTCTGAGTAGAAAATTTTCAGTGATGGCTTTTTCTCTTTAAGGCAGTAAGCAACCAATCCCGTTAAAATCGTTAACAAAAAACCGGTTATACTTCGGTGACGAGAATGTTCTAATTGAGAGTC
>NZ_JBBMXG010000013.1:0-146020 GCF_037996705.1 Xenorhabdus bharatensis
TAACTCACTCCTTTAGATTCGTATCGTCCATCAGATTCTCCTTTTGTATAACTCACTCCTTTAGATTCGTATCGTCCATCAGATTCTCCTTTTGTGTAACTCACTCCTTTAGATTCGTATCGTCCATCAGATTCTCCTTTTGTATAACTCACCCCTTTAGATTCGTATCGCCCATCAGATTCTGCTTTACTATAAGCTCCCACATCATCGGCAGTCAGATCAGCTTTTAACTCCACCCAGGCATTTCCTGCTTTTGGCTCTTCCTTGTTGTTATCAATGCGGGATTGCCAGAGTTTTTGTTTATGGTAAACCAACCCACGCAGAGGATAAGGCTGGCCTTCAACTGCCCACTGCGATGCACCAAAAGTCTGAATCTCACCCACCGCTTCCGTAATATCGTGAAAAATGCCATTCATTTTTTTACGTTCAATATTCCTTGCAGTGGCATCTTCGTTGGGGTCACGCTCGTATGCAGAACCGTAACCTTGAGCATACGAGACAGCACCAATTGATTGGGCTTCGTCAGGTATAGAAACCTTGTCCCCTTGAGTGGCAAAAGGAACTTTAAATTGTTTTGTCATGGTATTAAGCTCCGAAATGGCTGTTAAAGAAATTGGCATGTGAATAGCCAAAGCCAAAGATATTACTGACACTGTTTTCAGCTTGGTTTAGTGTGACAGTCTGTTTTTCCCCGATTGGAATATCAGGGAGCACATCATCTTTCTTCGTCGTCTGAACCGGCTTATTATCTTGAGTATTCATTTGTAACCCTCATTTAATCAACAAATACATTGTTAATGTAATATGAAGGCGGTTGATACTTCTCCGCCTGTAAACATCATTTATCAGGTTTAACAACACGGAAAGTCTATTTTGATGAGTTTCTCTTTCTATCCGTAGTATAAGCATTTTCTACGGCCATACTTTTATAACAGAAGCATAAAATATAAGATATTAATAAATTTTATTCCGTCAGTGATATTTAATGAAATACGATCGGGTATTTATAATTAATGCACTTTATTAAAAGGAGAGCTATTGTGATTAAGATTAATTCTGGAATAATATCATTAATGATATTTTGACAAGAGTGATTAAAAACACTCTAGCTACGTTATCTTTATGGAAAATAGATTAATTGTAATATTCTGTATTTTGATTAGCGCTGCTCTATCATCATAAATAGATGGTGTTACTTCCCCCACAACCCTAACTGTGAGTTTATTATACATGGGCAATCATACTGACCTGAATAGTTTCCTATGGCTTCAAGTTATGATGGGCAATATAACACACATATTAAAGTTGAATTAATATATTATTATCAAATTTTATCCTATTGAATGTTAGATATCCCACTGGTAAATCTATTTCATTATGAGCGCCAATATATACCCCCCCATTGTCTACATAAAGATTGAGACCTTATTAATGACTAAAATCCATGTGAAAAATATAATGGATGCTCTAATCAATCTAATTCAAAAACCTTAACCTATAATAAGTCTAACCATACCAGATTGTTTTTTAATTAATTGTCGCTGTAGAGCTTGCTATACATTCATTCTTATCAATAGCCATATAAATTTCATTAATTTCCTGCCAGTTATTCCATGTCATCCTAGAACTAAAACATGTAGCCTACCCACTGCACTAAAAAATAAAGTATGTTCTCCATTACTGATGAATCCATTTATTGATATTCATTGGTGGAAAAACATCTCCCTCAGAAAGTTATAAAAATATATTGGAGGTAATGCTATGTATGATTGGTCTGGAACTGTGTCTGGAAAACTTCAACAAGGTCAACCCACAGGGCTTGTACTCAAAAAAGGGGATGTGATCTCTGTTATTGCGTCAGGATGGGTGCAGTATGCTAATGATAACCGTCCGAACCCTTGGTCTGCCCCTCAAGGGGTTCCACCTAATCCTCCGGGAGGTGCTTTAGCTGCAAAAATTGGTGATAAGACCTATGAAATTGGCAATGGTGTACTTCATAGAACCATTCCCACAGATGGAGAGTTAACTCTTTTATTTTTAGATACCCATTATGAAGATAATTCCGGCGACTTTTATGTCAACGTTAAAATAGAATCCCGTTATTCTCCTCTCCAAGAAATAAAATAAATAATTAAGATTGTAACCCGCTATTTTCCGCGGGTTAATCACGCCATTACGCCATTACGCCATTACGCCATTACGCCATTACGCCATTACGCCATCTGCTCAGTCTGTTCGCTATCCGTGGTAACTTCTACCATCTTCTGCTTCATATTTCTCACTGAATTCTCCGGCATCTGGACGCAGACATCCAAACGACAGCCTTCGGAAATACCGCACAGTTCATCATCCTGATAGTACACTTTCTCCCTGTTAACAATTTCTTTTATTCGCTTGTTCTGAAAGTATTCCGATAAGTGACTATGCTGACGGAGGAAGCTTTCAATCGTGATACTGCCGTCCTTATTCATCTTGTTTTGAACGGCAGTGACCATTTCCTGAAAATCAAATGCGCGGTGAAATTCAGATATAAAAAACCATCACGGTTGTGATGGCTTGGGTATTCCTTTAACCACTCAGGAAATGAGTAAAAAAATATTAGCTTTAGTTTCAAGCGTTAACTGATTGTTAAGAATTATTCGCTTGTTGTTACGGTGTGATGGCGTTAATAAATTTACCAGCTTTTTTTGATAGTAATGATGTAACCGATGTGGAGGATATCTTTGAGAAAATACGTTCTTCTTTGCCTAGTGGCTGGCACGACTCTTTTAGCCTCTATGCAGACTTATGCTAATATTTGTTCAGATAGGTACGCTCCTAATAGCCCAGAATATAGGGACTGCCAACTTGTATGCACATTGTATCCAGGAGGAGCTTGTTCATCATAAAACTGAGGGAGGTGGAAGTGTTCCAACCTCCCTTTTCAACTCACCTACACTGCATCCTAATTGATGTGGTTTAATGATTTTTGTCTTGCAAACGGGATGCGTCCACATAGATTGCATATACATACCGGAGAACCTCACCCCGACAGCGGATTTTTATAAGTAGCCAACATTACTAAGTATGCCCACCCACCTGAAGAACCCTGACTACTTCATTGGCATTATCTATTGTAAATAAAACTCTGTGCTTCTGACTAAGTCTGATCGTGTATAGTTCCGTTGTACCACTCAACATTTTAAAATTGGAGTCGCCTATATCACGTGCAGCATCACTTGGAGATCTATTACTTTCTACTATAATTCTTACCCATTCATCATATTTATTTTCGGCAGCACGTGGTATTTTTGCCCATTCGGCACGTTCGTCATCAACTACCCATACCATATATCACCTCTATTTTTTAGAAATGGTTTTTAAATACTACTCCTAATGTATTTTTTTAAATCATCAAATTTTGTACACCCAAAACAGTAAAGTAATAAATCAGGAGATCATAAATAGAAAATAAATTTATATTCGATAAACTTCAAGTTACAACAGGTAATATGAGGTGAGTTCTTATATCTCCCCACGACGCAGGGAGATATAACACGTATATTGAAGTTGAATTAGTATAATGAAAAATATTCACCGCTTATTTTTTCAGTAAATTATCACAAGAATACACTGTCGAAATAGAATAAACGGACTTCAAAAACGGTGATTGTTATTCTCCAAGATCATTTGCAACTACGTGGAATGGTTTATCAAATTTATGGTAAATGGATTAGTGATAATAACCAAAATCAACTAAACATCTTAAATGCTAACTTTAGCAGTAATGCCCCATCTATGCCCCAAGTATCTACCCTATGATATAAATTCCCTTTTATATCAATAAGTAAAATGCCTACTCAGGCTTATTCAAGATATGGTCTTCCCAGTCCACCACGTCAACCTCACGCACAGCAATATGCCTGACAGAAATACGTTCTGCGTGCATAGCTGATTTTGAACCGCTGACTAGCGGATGCCAGGGCAAAAGGCCTTTTCCTTCTTCAATCAGGCGATAAGCACAGGTTGTGGGCAACCACTCAAAAGTCACCATGTTTTCACGAGTCAGTTTTATGCAGTCAGGTTCATAACTGAAACGATCTTCATAATTTCTGCATTGGCAGGTTTTGATATTCAGTTGATTACAGGCGACATTGGTGAAATAAATTTCATCAGTGTCTTCGTCCATCAGTTTGTGCAGACAACACTGACCACAACCATCACACAGGGCTTCCCACTCCTGATCGGTCATTTGTTCCAAGGTTTTCATCTGCCAGAAAGGTTGAGACATAATTACTGCCATTCCTCATCATTAAATCACTCTGGTGGTTAAAACGCGTTCATTAAGAGAGACGTTCAGAACATCACCAGATTTCAAAGCCCCTACCCCCTCAGGTGTTCCGGTCAGAATAATGTCACCGGGACGCAGGGTAAAAAATTGTGACATGTAGCTAATCAAGGGGATGATTGGCGTTCGCATGTCACGCGTATTGCCGTTTTGGCGTAATTCGCCATTGACTGCCAGAGAAAGATGGACGTTTTGTGGATCTTCAAAGATATTAACCGGAATAAAACCTGAGATCGGGCATGAACCATCAAATGCTTTACTCTTCTCCCACGGCTGGCCAGATTGTTTAAATTCACGCTGTAAATCGCGCAGGGTCAGATCCAAAGCAACGGCAAAACCAGCAATGGCGTTGCTGACCCGTTCCTCATGGGCATTTTTAAGTGTCGAACCGATTAAAACCGCCAGCTCTACTTCATGATGCACTGCCCCCAATTTTTCCGGGATGGATATAGGTTGGCACAAATCACAAAGCGCAGTTTCGGGTTTAATAAATATCACTGGCTCGTGAGTGATACCAGAACCCATCTCTTTAATATGCTTCTCGTAGTTACTGCCAACGCAAACAACTTTATTAGCAGGAAAATCCAGCAGTGCCCCCTGCCAGTCTCTATGCTGGTACATAGTACTCTTCCTTAGCTGTTATCAGCCTGATTACTCAGGCTCTGATATTTAATGAGTGAGATGATGTATTCTCTGTTCGATACCGTCAGCCATCATACCAACACTGAGGGCAAAATAGTAAGAACGATTCCAATGCATAATAGTACGGAAATTTTGCGTCACCCAAAACGCCTGCGGTTCGCCCCCATCAGTGATGATAATCCAACCATGAGTTTTAGCGGGTAATTGTGCAAATTCAGGAGAAAAAACACCCAGTGACTGCCATTGTGAAATCGATTTACCCTGCTCCACTTTAACGCCTTCCAGCGCTTTATCAAAATTAGCCGGCAATGAAACGGTAAAACCCCACGGTAACCCTTTCTGCCAACCTTCTTTATGAAGGTAATTCGCAGTGGATGCAAAAACATCTTCCTTGTTATTCCAGATATCGATCTTTCCGTCACCATTACCATCTGCAGCATAAGTCAGATACGAAGTCGGCATAAATTGGCTCTGCCCCATCGCTCCGGCCCAAGAGCCTTTCAGAGTCTGGTCTGCGTCAATGTATCTTTTCTCTATAATCTCAAGAGCGGCCAGAAGTTGTTTGATAAAAAAATCTTCCCGCCGCCCTTCAAAAGCAAGTGTAGACAATGCGGATATGACATCTTCCTGCCCCTGAATACGGCCAAATCCACTTTCCAATCCCCATAAGGCGACAATATAAGATTCAGGGATGCCATATTTGCGGCTGACCCTTTCTAATTGCAGGGAGTTATTCTGATATTGTTCAACGCCCTGTTTTATTTTCCAGTCCGGCAAAACACGTTTCAGATACTCATCCAGAGTTGCTTTTTTCTCTGGCTGATTACGATCCGATTTAATAACCCGTGGAATAAAGTGTATATCAGCAAATGCCCGTTTTATGGTTTCCTCACTGAACCCCTGTTTCCTCGCCTGCTGCCTTACTAAAGCGACATAAGCAGGAAACTGTGATGGTTCACGTGAGGCGCGTGGAAACTGCTGTTCCAGTACCTTAACATCGACTTGAGATAAAACCGTCAACCCTGAATCCTGCAGTGTTTTCCTATTGGGCGAACTACACCCGGCCAGCAGTATTACACTCAATAATAAAGGCACCTTGATGATGAATTTCATAAATCATCCTCTTAATTCAGGATCAAGCCACTCTCCGTGGCTCTAATTGTATGACGATTTTTTTCATGATTTGGCTGCTGCCAGATGTTCATTGATTAAACTTTCAACGGGAGGGGGAACCTGTAAATAAAAACCCTGTTCAGCCAATGCCGCTTTTACTTTTTCAATATCAGCATTAGCTAATTTTTTTCTTTCTGATAACGAAATCATCATAGCGAATTGTGGCTCGCCAAAAGCTTTCAATAACTCTTCGGGAACAGAGGAAAAATCTCCTTTTTTTGTAAGGTAGAGATATGTTTGTTCACGTTTTGGACTTCTATAGATTACACAAATCATCGTCATAAACTCTTTTTAATTAACACTGCGACTTGCTTGAATAATTCAGTAACTATAACATGCTTATTATATTTAAGAATAACGTATCCTTGGAGTTGTTCCATGGAACTTAACCTTGCTGAGTCTGAATATCGATGTCACAATCGCCAATTGAGCTAAAAGGCAGTAATTTTACGCTTTCGGTCGTTCATTTGCATGATGACCAGCCGGAAGTCATTCAAAAGGCCATACAGGAAAAATTGGAGCAGGCGCCCGAATTTTTGAAAAATGCTCCGGTTGTTATCAACATATCCCATCTCCCTGCTAGTGCAGACCTTCTTGCTCTACACCGTGTGGTTGAATCTAGCGGGCTGCGTATTGTTGGCATCAGCGGCTGTCAGGATGAAGCACAGCGGAAAATTGTGCTGGAATCTGAACTTCCTTTATTAAAAGAAGGGAAAAGCCAGAAAATTCGTACTGAAGAAAATAAGCCACCTGAACCTATTTTCAAAAAAACTCGTATAATTAATACGCCTGTTCGTTCAGGACAAAGAATTTATGCTCCGAATAGTGATCTTATTGTGACCAGTAATGTCAGTGCTGGTGCAGAATTAATCGCTGACGGAAATATTCATATATATGGCGTGCTACGTGGGCGTGTATTAGCAGGCGCATCTGGCGATCAAGAAAGCCAGATTTTCTGCACCCATTTAAATGCTGAGCTAACCTCTATTGCCGGTCAATATTGGCTCAGTGATGAAATTCCAGATAATTTTGCTGGTAAAGCGGTGAAATTACGTTTGGTAAATAATGAATTAACTATTGAAACCTTAATCTAGCCCTTATAACAAGGAATCGCTTCATGGCACGCATTATTGTTGTTACATCTGGTAAAGGTGGCGTTGGCAAAACCACTTCAAGCGCGGCCATTGCTACCGGCCTCGCACAAAAAGGGAAAAAAACCGTAGTCATTGATTTTGATATCGGGCTGCGTAATCTCGATCTCATAATGGGATGTGAGCGCCGTGTGGTTTTTGACTTCGTTAACGTGATCCAAGGTGATGCTACATTAAATCAAGCGCTGATAAAAGATAAGCGCACAGAGAATTTATATATTCTGCCTGCTTCTCAGACTCGGGATAAAGATGCCCTCACCCGCGATGGTGTCGAAAAAATCCTGAATGAGTTAACTCAACAAGGGTTTGAGTTTATTGTCTGTGATTCACCAGCAGGTATTGAAAGTGGTGCCTTGATGGCTCTCTATTTTGCCGATGAAGCTATTATTACAACAAACCCGGAAGTTTCATCTGTCCGCGATTCGGATCGAATTTTAGGTATTCTCGCGTCTAAATCACGTCGGGCCGAACAAGGTGAAGAACCTATCAAAGAGCATCTTTTACTGACCCGTTATAATCCCGGCCGTGTGAACCGTGGGGATATGCTGAGCATGGAAGATGTTCTGGAAATTTTGTGTATTCCTTTAATCGGTGTCATTCCTGAAGATCAGTCTGTTTTGCGCTCTTCAAACCAGGGAGAGCCTGTTATTCTGGATAAAGAATCTGATGCAGGTAAGGCATACGAAGACACAGTTTTACGTTTACTCGGTGAAGAGCGGCCTTTCCGCTACATTGAGGAAGAAAAAAAGGGCTTTTTGAAACGCCTGTTTGGAGGGTAACGCATGGCTTTGTTAGATTTCTTCCTGTCGAGAAAAAAGTCGACAGCCAATATTGCCAAGGAACGGCTGCAAATCATCGTGGCAGAGCGGCGCCGTGGTGATGCTGAGCCTGCCTATTTGCCCGAAATGAAACGCGATATTCTGGCTGTCATCTGTAAATATGTACAAATTGACCCGGATATGCTTTCTGTACAGTTTGAGCAAAAGAATGATGATATCTCCGTACTGGAACTCAATGTAACATTACCGGAGATTGAGGAATCGTCAAAATAACGCTATCAAATAGCGCTATTTAATTTAAGCGTGTGATTTCCAAAAAATAATCGGGATGTATAGACATCCCGACTTCAGTTAAGACAAATGAATCACTGAACTGAATATTCAGCTAATATTTCAGCAATTTGTTCAGCCAATAGTTTATTCCGCCAACCCCGTAATAATTCAGGTAGATTTTCTGACGATTTCAATTTCCAGTGTGCACTGAGTAATTGGTTAATCTGACGACGGGATGCCAATAATTCAGCACAAAACTGGTGTGATTCACTGACCTTATTTATCAGTGATTTTATTTCTTTAAATGCTTTACGGTACTCAGGGTAATCAACTAAGTTTTTAATTAATTCAGGGCATTCTTCATCCGAAAGATCCCGGCATTCTGCTACCATTGCCAGTAACCGACGCCCATGGCAACGAATCTCTTGCCCACTTAAACCCAAAGCATCCAATTCGCCCAGTGAAGTTGGCATATAACGCGCCACCTGCCACAAGTTTTCTTCACGAATAACAAAGTTAACCGCCAAATCCCGCTCACGAGCCTGATTCAAACGCCATGCAGCCAGTTTTTTTAAACAGGCCAATTGCCTCGGACGTAGTTGGTTGGCATTACTGATATCTTTATATGCAGACTCCGGCATTAGAATCTCTTTACGACGCTGGACAATCAGTTCACTTTCATCTTTGGCTGCATCCAGATAACCCGCCTGCTCTGTGGCAGTCATCAGTATATCAGCCAGAGGCAAGAGATAATAAACATCCGCTGCAGCATATTTACACTGTTTTTCGCTGAGCGGGCGAGCCAGCCAATCGGTACGCGATTCACTTTTATCCAGCTCTACATGTAAATATTCTGAAACCAATGTTGCAAATCCGCACGACAATGGATGCCCAACAAACGCCGCCAATACCTGAGTATCTATGATCGGAGTCGGCATGCACTGAAAGCTGTTCCAGAAAACTTCCAAATCCTCACTACCAGCATGAATGAATTTTACGACGTTCGGATCAGTCAATAACTCGCGCAAAGGTTGCCACTGAGAAATTTCAAGGGGATCAATCAGGGAAAGTTCTTCCCCATCAAACAGTTGAATCAAGCCTAATTGGGGATAATATGTCCTTGTGCGTACAAATTCTGTATCCAACGCAATTTTTGCATGTTGTTTGGCCCGATCACAGATGGACTGTAACTGGGCATCGGAGGTAATCAACTGATAATTACAATTATTTAGGAAAGTATCCTTTAAATACATTGTCTTATATAACCATATATACTATTAAAACATAAACATGCACACAATTATGTACACACAGAAAAATCTCTAAATATTCTTTACTCAGGTAGCTGTTTCTATAGTATTAAACATACCCTCCACTTACCACAACTTTGCAAAAGTTACACCAAGGAATATCAGGAAAACCTTTTAAAGCGCCTGTTAAGGAGATAAGCCTTACCCCAGCCAGATCACTCTGAGTTGTAAACTCTATATACCTTTTCATAATAGTGAGAGTATCCGCATGCGGTATCCCTTACCCCGCGTGACACGCGGGGTAAGGGATACTCCTATCATTTTGAAGAACTATTTATCTTGATTACTAAAAATACGAAAAAGGCCACACTGAAGCGTAGCCTAAAATACATAATGTAGGTTCAGGCAAGCTATTTCCAGTTGAAGCAATAAGGAAATAAATCACCTGCATTTTGGTGTTGCAGAAGATTACCCAATCTTTGAGCATTATCGTTACCATACTCGCCAATAAACTCAAATTCATGCTTACCATATAAATAGCTATCAATACTCCCACCCAATTGATAAGCGGTATCGTTTACATTTATCGTGAGGCTTTTCTTAAATAATTCCACCATTTTCTGATAGCCTTGTTGATTGTTATCAGAAGAGGCTCGGATAAAAATCTTCTGTTGCTTTCCATCCCAGACGAGTAATGAGAATTTTGTGATATCAGTTTTATTCTGGAAATTACTCAAAGTACCGAAAGGCCCCAGATGTTCACCCATAGGTTCAAATTCAGCATCAGCAAGATAACCCCACATCTGCTCCTTGTTAGAAAAAGAGCCAGTTCCTACCACAAGATAAAATGACAACATACAATCAGCTTGCTGTGGCTTTGGTGTTAACTCCTGCAACTTCCAATCACAAGCCATCAATTCTTCCTGCATAGGTACCCAATCTGACATGCCATATTTATCGTGTTTAACAATATGAGCGGCACTGTCAGGATTTTTAACTGTCAGCGCTATATACTCTTCAGGTGCTTCCCATTCACTACGAGCGACTACCTTTCCTTTATACACCTGAATGATTGCCCACGGCAGAGAGCCTTCTGGAGCAAGGTTATCAATCTTCATCTGATATTTATCAAGATCAAATGGACATTGTTTATTATCCAGCTTATTAACTTCAGACATAAACACCTCACTTTATTATTCGTTAAAGGTAATTTCATCCTACTGCTAACTAGCTAGTCAATATTACTTAGGGCGAATTTTTATCTCAATTGAATAACCTGTAACAGAATCAATACGCATTTAAATAGTGTGGTGTATTATAAGATATGCTTGTTTATCGAGTGGCTGATTAAATGAGTTGTATATTTGAAGTTTAGTGCTGGGACATGCCAGATCTGCCCTTAGCCAGATAGTAACTATTTCCTGAGGGTTTTGAATATAAAACAGGGGATATCTTCATGGCTTATGACAACCTGAATTTTGCTTAAATTTAATACAAAAAAAGTAATTACTACACAAAATCCTTTTTGAATAAGTTACAACTCTTTAATTTCAAAATTGAAATATCAGCATACAACAACGCCGGTAAAAACCGGCGTTGTTGATGTAATAAGCAATTAACATAGCCTTTGTAAAATCACTCTAAGCTATTATTCTGCTTTTTCTATTTCTTCTTTACGTAACTCTTTACGAAGAATTTTACCTACATTCGATTTCGGTAATTCATCACGGAATTCGATAATTTTCGGCACCTTATAGGCGGTCAAATAGCGGCGGCAGTGTGTTTTAAGTTCATCCTCAGTTAAACTCGGATCTTTACGCACAACAAAGATCTTAACCGTTTCCCCTGAATTTTTGTTCGGAACGCCGATTGCCGCTGACTCCAACACTTTTGGATGTGATGAAACAACATCTTCCACTTCATTCGGATAGACATTGAAACCGGAAACCAGAATCATATCTTTTTTCCGATCAACAATATGCAGGAAGCCTTTTTCATCTAAATTGGCAATATCCCCTGTTGCCAGCCAACCGTCTTTTAATACTTCCGCTGTTGCATCAGGACGGTTCCAGTAACCTTTCATTACCTGAGGCCCGTGAACCCACATTTCACCAGCCTCTCCCATAGGAACCTCATTCCCACTCTCATCCACCAGCCTAATATCTGTTGAAGGAATCGGGAAACCAATACTGCCACTATGATGATCCAGATTATATGGGTTGGCAGACACTAAAGGTGCGCACTCAGTCAGGCCATATCCTTCGAGTAAATGGCAGCCTGTCAGTTTTTGCCACTTATCTGCAACGGCGCTCTGCACTGCCATACCACCACCGACAGCCAGACGTAATGCAGAAAAATCCAGTTTCTGGAACTCCGCATTGTTCATCCAGGCATTAAATAACGTATTAACACCAGACAATGCAGTAAACTTATAACGGGAAAGTTCTTTAACCGTTGAGTTCACATCCCGCGGGTTGGTAATCAATAAATTCCGCCCCCCCAATTCAGTGAACAGCAGACAATTTATAGTGAGAGCAAAAATATGGTATAGCGGCAACGCTGTAACAACCAATTCTTGTCTGGGGCGTAATAACGATGCATAACTGGTTTTTACCTGCTCAAGGTTCGCTAACATATTCCGGTGGGTTAGCATAGCGCCTTTTGCCACGCCTGTTGTACCTCCGGTATATTGCAGAAATGCCAAATCCTCGTTATTTACCTCTGGTTTGACATACTGCATGCGATAACCCTTGTGGATAACGCTGCGAAATGAAATTGCATCCGGCAAATGGTATTTCGGAACAAGCCGTTTAATATATTTTACGACGAAATCTACAAGAGTCCCTTTTGGACGGGATAACTGGTCACCCATGCGAGTCAGAATGACATGCTTGACCGGAGTATTAAAAACTACTTTTTCTAAGGTATGGGCGAAATTAGAGACAATAACGATAGCCGAAGTACCGCTGTCATTAAGTTGATGCTCCAATTCTCGCGGGGTATACAGTGGGTTTACATTAACGACAATCATTCCCGCACGCAGAATACCAAAGAGAGCAATGGGATATTGCAGCAGATTCGGCATCATTAATGCCACACGATCGCCTTTTTTAAGCCCCAATCCATTTTGTAAATAAGCAGCAAAGGCGCGACTACGCTCCTCGAGTTTGCGGAAAGTGAGAACCTCACCCATATTAATAAATGCGACCTGATCAGCATAGTTCGCCACGGCATTTTCAAACATTTCAATCAATGATGAATAACGATCGGGATCGATTTCTGCCGGAACATCCGCCGGATAATGTTTTAGCCAGACTTTTTCCAAGTTAAGTACTCCTGAAATCTAATTGCTGTGTAACCATTGACCATGAAACAAAAACCAGACCTGTGTATTTAACAAATTATTAACTCAGCGTACCAGTTTGGAAAGGAACATTGTTCAGGTTGGCGATACACATCACTAATTTAATACTTCATTATCGCTGCTAAAAAATAAGGCAGCTTATGCCGCCCATACGTTTTTATTATTTATCAAATAGTTAAGACCATAACTAGTATTTAGATGTATAATTCACTAATTATACACTGATTTAGTTATTTTTGCCGAAAGCCCATATCATTATTCCAAATAGTTATAAAAATTGTAAACCAATACCCGATAATTATTAAGGATTATTCGCATATCTGTGGCTAATGTTTAAACAGAATGATGCGTTAACTAGGCTCCCGAGGATGAACGCCCTTGCCACCACAACACATTCTGAAATCCATGTTGTATACATCTTTATCTATCTTATACCCAATAAACGCTTCAATATTGTTTATGTTGTATTGATAATTTTTTCACTACATTAGAGTAAAGTCATTTTATTAATGGATAGCCCTGCTGCATCAAACGGGTATTTTGCCATCAGAAATAATTTTTATATGTACGAGTCGGTAGAAATAAAGGTATTTGAATGAACGAACAAAAAACAATTCTTTTTTCATGCTTTTTACTCGTTATTGGTTTAATGGCTGTTGATTTTTTTAACCCTTCGCTACCTTTTATCTTAAAAGAATTCAACGCTTCACAAGAAAGCATAAAAAATTTAATTGTCGTTTATATGGCAATACTGGGTATTTCTCAGTTTTTTTATGGCAGTATCAGTGATCACTATGGCAGAAAACCTGCTGTTGTCATAGGGTTTATCATTTCTATTGTTGGGTTGTTTTTATCAGGCTATAGCGAAAAAATCAGCCATCTCTATTTATCCAGAATAATTACAGCATTTGGTGCAGCTAGTTTTACTGTTATCTCAAGGGCTATTATTGTTGATGTCTTTCAGGATAATATAAAACTAAAAAAAGCATTTTCTTATTTTTCAATGTCCAGCCAACTATCTCCGGCTCTTGCCCCTGTATTTGGAGGCTGGCTACAAATAAAATATAACTGGCATATATCTTTTTTTACACTGGCTGTTATTTATTTTATTGGCTTAATTATCGTCTTACTTACAATGGGTGAAACGAGAAAAAAAGAACCAAAACCAACAGCGCTCCTGACCCCATATATCCAATTAACAAAAAACATACAATTTATTGCATTCAGCATTGCATCATCACTCATATTTTCTTTTACAATAGGCTATTATGCTACTTCGCCTTATATTTTCCATAACCTTGGCTATAGCCCGATAGAAAATAGTCTATTCTTCATTATTTATTCTTCCGGGATTATTTTTGGATCATGGTTGTTAGGAAGGCAATTTATAAGAATAACGTCTAAAATACTCTATCTACTATCACTCATATTTTATAGCTTAATTCTTATTTTCTTCTCATTACTAAGCTTAGAAACACCTGTTACTATTATGATATTTTCTTTTTTATTAGCTACAACCTCAGGTGTTACTGCTCCTTTATCATTGATTTTATGTATGGAAAATGTGACTAACAACAAAGGTGCTGCCAGTGCCTTACAGGGTGCATTAAAAATGAGTTTCACCGGTGTATTTATGTTGTGCTTTGATTTATTTCATCTGACTGATTTTCATCAGTTAATTTATGTCTTCATGATCTTTACTGTTGCTTTGTTGATAATATATTTTTCTTTACGATTCCAATCTTGTCGTAATAAAATTTAATTCTTATTTAAAATGGCCTCATATTTATTTCAAACATGAGACCACCTTTATCATTCGGCCGAATGTTTCCCAGTCAAGATAGTTTCAACAGGCGCAGATCGAATTTCTGGGCGTTCTGTCCATTCATTAAAATAGGGGTCACCATAATAACCCCACATATTCCCCACTGAAGATGGTAATGAAATACGTTTTATTTCATGCCAGCGCTTAAAACCATTAACATTCATCACAACATAGTTATATGGGCTATCACCGACTTTTCCTTTTTCTATTCCCGTAATCAAACCGACAACAGTCACATAATGATTCTTGAAATCAGTGGGTTCCAGAAAAGAATTCACATAAGCATAAAGCCGACCGAGTGAAGGAGCACCAATAAGAGGAGCGGCATTACTTGCCAATGGCATTGTTGAAATTTCTAACCGTGTCCGCCCTTTTTCATTTAAGACACTCAGGACTTTTCCACCAAAGCGCCCTTCATGCCCAATATATAAACCGGGTTTGTTTTTGACACTAATCAGATTTTCCTCCGGGTGTTTAGTCGCTCCTTTTATTGAATCCGGAACTGATGCACAACCGATAAGCACCATTGCCCCTATAAATACAATGGATTGCAATATAATCCGGCAGTATGTCCCATTGAGCATATTAAATACCTCCCATACAGGAAAAATCAGAGAACGCGACTTCTTCGTCTTCAGATTGCCTCTTCTTTGGCTAAGATTCAACCTGAAAGACGGCGGGTATAGCCAGTTCTGTTTTTATGGATATCAATATTTCATGGACACTCGTTTCCGCTACAAGTTGCATTAAATTTATGCAACTTTCGCCCCTAAAGTTTCCCGAACAATTTTAACGGCCTGGTAATTTTTTCCATGTGACTTCATTACGTAGATAAACGGGCTCTGCCAGCTCAACAGCAGTTGCCTCCCCCTCTTTCCACATCTGATCTGCTAACGGCAGCATATCTTCAGCATGAGGTAACACCATATCTCCGGGAATGAGACTTAAGTGGCTTTCCAGTAATTGAGGATAAGCTTCCCATCCCGTTCCAGCGATTGCCCATTCCCCTGTTAAATTAGACATGATGGCCTGTGCCTGCTCAGGTTTTAACACAGATTCAGTTTCTTCACCTGACCACTTACCCTGTTCATCACGGGTATACTGTGCCCAATACACTTCGCCCATACGGGCATCAATGGCAACCAAGACATTCGATACATTTTTAAGACGGAATACTCCCTGAGCCATCGTCTTCAGGGAAGAAACACCAATCATTGGCAGCTCAGCACCTAATGCCAGCCCCTGAGCAATCCCTACTCCAATACGCACACCTGTAAAACTGCCCGGCCCTCTGCCAAATGCCAGTGCATCCAATTGTTGTAACTTCATACCACCTTTGGACAATACCGACTCCACCATAGGCAGAATACGTTGGGTATGTTCCCGTGGGGAAATTTCAAACTGTGCCTCGATGAGACCATCATTCCAAAGTGCAACAGAACATGCTTCAGTTGCAGTATCAATAGCTAAAATCCGTGTGGACATGCCTTAACTCCGGCAAGAATAGAATTCGAAATAAGGGGGTTATACTATCATACCCCCAGAGATTTTACTGCGACTGTGATTGACGGGATTTAAGAAATTCCGCCGCTTTCGACAGATCCCGCGTACGGGGAGATGGAGGCAGGCTATTGAGAAAAACTTCACCATAAGGGCGCATGACTAATCGATTATCACAAATGACTACCACGCCATAATCATCAACATCACGAATCAAACGCCCTACTCCCTGTTTCAGGCTGAGTACAGCATCAGGAAGCTGAACCTCACTGAAAGCATCGCCTCCTTTATGCTGACAGTCTTCAATTCTCGCTTTAAGTAGCGGATCATCCGGCGCTGTAAAGGGTAATTTATCGATAATGACACAGGATAGTGCATCACCTCGCACATCCACGCCTTCCCAAAAACTTCCGGTAGCCACCAGCAAAGCATTACCTGCTGCGAGAAATTGTGATAATAATTTTCCCTTACTGGTCTCACCTTGTACCAATACGGGTAATGTCATACTTGCACGGAATTCTTCAGCCAGACTGCGCATCATTTGATGGGAAGTACACAGGAAAAAACAGCGCCCTTTATTACTTTCGATCAGCGGTTTTAACATACCCGCTAACCATTTCGCCCCACCATTCTGATTAGGTAATGGTAAATGACGAGGGACACACAACAACATTTGACGCTGATAATCAAACGGGCTGGGAAGGAGCAAAGTCTGAGCCTGTTTTAACCCCAGACGTGCAGTGAAATGTTCAAGTTGTTCATTAACTGACAACGTTGCTGATGTAAAAACCCAACAACCGGATTGTTCACGGATCATTTCACTGAATTTATCAGAAACTGACAGAGGCGTTAATGCCAACAGAAAATGCCGCCCATAACTTTCAAACCAGTAACTATAATCAGGCACAGTCACATCAATCAGTCTTTTAAGGCGGTTACGATAGATTGTAGCCCGTTCAAAAGCCGCATCCAGCATTATTGAACGACCCAGTGACAATTTCATGACGTCATAACAAAGCTCCAGCGCATCATCCAGCCGCACCAATACCCGTTTAATATGTTGCTGCTGCAAGGCTTCACGGAGATTACCACGGTAACTGTTTTCACCTAGTGATAAACGAAAATCCTGCGTACTCTGACTCAGACGATCTGCACTTTTCTGTAACTGAGCCTGATCCCTGAGTTCTGTACGATAAGCCATGATGATATCCCGGGACAAATCCAGTAATTGGCGGCTACTTAACTGCTGCCCAAAATATTGGCTGGCGATATCAGGAATTTGGTGCGCCTCATCAAAAATCATCACTTCCGCCTGCGGGATTAATTCACCGAATCCGGTATCTTTGACAACCGCATCCGCCATAAACAAATGATGATTGACGATGACAATATCTGCTTCCATCGCTCTACGGCGGGCTTTCAGGACAAAACACTCCTGATAATTCGGGCAGTCACGACCAAGGCAGTTATCATTAGTGCTTGTTACCAATGGCCAGACAGCGCTGTCTTCCGCAATTTTATGGCAAGTACTGATATCACCATCTTCGGTTTGTGACGACCAATTTTTCAGCGTAATTATTTCTGAGAGTGTTTCTGGCTCAAGTTGAGAACCGCCGATTGATTGCTGCTCAAGGCGCTCAAGGCATAAATAATTTGAACGCCCTTTTAGCAGTGCCAGACGACCGGAAAATGCCAGCGAATCAGTAATAGCAGGCAAATCCCGACTATAGAGTTGATCCTGTAACGCCTTTGAGCCCGTGGAAATAATCACTTTCTTACCTGACCGCAATGCAGGTACCAGATAGGCAAAAGTTTTCCCCGTTCCTGTCCCTGCTTCTACCACTAGCTGTTGCTTATTTTGAATTGCCGCAGTAATCGCAGAAGACATTTCCCGTTGCGCATCACGGGGTTTAAAGCCCTGTATAGTTTTGGCAAGTATGCCATTTTCTGCAAAATCGTCTGACACAGATCGTCTCTTTTAATAAAATAAGATTGATTTAAAAATCATTATATAAACATAGAAGTTAAGATCAGGATAATTCATTTTATCTAAAAATGCCGCTAGTCTGCAGATTCACAGGGCAAAATGACAATATGTGCTAGCTGCCCCTCTTTGATCACTCAGGAAATGGATAAATATTAGCTTTAATTTCAAACGACTCTCGCAAACATGACTGCCTGAGATATTCCTGTGAATGATGATAATAAATAGCTTGCAGACGGAACTGGACAACAGGTTATGACATCACAATAATGAACATCCCCTATCAGGATAAGATGTACTATGGGTTTATTTCCATAGACCTTTTACAGGGGGCAATAATCCGCCAATTCAGGATGAAAATCGTACAAATCAACAGGAAATTAAATGACTATTGAACGCATTGACCCAGATACCCGCTGGTCAGAAGCTGTTATCCACAACGACACCATTTATTATACCAGTGTGCCGGAAAATCTGGATGGTGATATCACAGAGCAAACCACCAATACACTGGCTGACATTGATGCGATGTTGCAACGTCTGGGTTCAGATAAAAGTAAAATCATTGATGCAACAATTTTTCTGGCCGATAAAGCCGACTTTGCAGGTATGAATGCCGCTTGGGATGACTGGGTTGTTGCAGGCAATGCTCCTGTACGTTGTACTGTTCAGGCCGAACTGATGCATCCAAAATACAAAGTGGAAATTAAAATTATTGCAGCTTGTTAAGTTCTAGTATTGTTCTAATACTGAAATAAAATTTATGGCATTGAACATTGTTCACTTATTCAATGCCATTTTAGCTTTCAGGTTTAAGCTGAATTTATGCCATTTTGATCATAACCATACCAATCAGCAATAATACAATTCCTCCCCATCCCTTAAAATTCAGACGCTGGTTAAACATAATCCAACCCGCCGTAACTGTAGCAATAATTCCGAATGCCCCCCAAAGCGCATATGCAATGGAAAGTTCAATACCTTTTACCGCTTGTGCCAGTGCGCTGAATGCGCCTAAAACAGCCACCAGCGATAAGATACCAATCCAGAAGCGCTGGAATCCATTGGAAATTTTCAACAAAATATTTGCCACAATTTCTAAACAAACAGCCAGAATCAGAAAAGCGATATGCCACCATTCAAAATGTGCCAGCATATTATGCCTCCTTCTCTTTCATCTGGAGTTTTGGTGCTTTTTTTGCACCTGCTTTGATAAGTGCAATACCCATTATTAGCAATGACAACCCACCTACTTTCATCGGTGACAATGATTCATCAAACCACAACACACTAAACGCTGTAATAAACAGGATGCCGATCCCTTCCCATAAGGCATAAGCGACACCCAAAGCAACTTTTTTAACCGCTATTGCCAATAAAATATAAGACATTGTAATCATGAAATACATCACAAACATACCGGTGAAATCACCTGAAATACTGGCTTGCTTCATGGACAGCGTACCAATAACCTCTGTCACAATCGCCAGTGCAAGAAATATCCAATAAATCATTTTTCTCTCCCAAACATACCGAATAGGTATGCCAAAACATCACCTAATAATGCGATATCAAAAGAGTCTGATCTTTAGCAAATAATTAGCTGACTAATAATTGACTAAAAAATTGTTAGAATTTTCCGGAACAAGCCGGTTAGCAGGAGAAAAAGGGGCTAAAGTGCACCGCACCAGTAATGTTCACTGGATAAAATCGCTGAGAGAAATAAGACGTGGGTATTGCTTTGAATTTTGGTACTACGTTGGATTTTTACGCTTTTGGCGCTATTCATGATGTTTTATTCTTTCATCACACGATAATCACTGTGTAATATACTACGAACCCTCATATTAGTGGTGTAACTGATTGCGCTATATTTTTAGCATATTCAAACAATAAACACAATCGCATCGTTTCTATCTCTTTCACCTTCCTTTGTATGTATAAACAAGGAATTCAGGCAGGATCTGACCGCTAACGCGGCCAGATTTAAGCCAATTAATTACTCAAACTCATTCCATGAGCGCCCATCACGGGTGATCATCGCGATAGAGGCAACTGGCCCCCAAGTTCCTGCCTGATAAGGTTTTGGTGGCTCGTTATCCGCCGCCCATGCTTCCATAATGGAATCAACCCATTTCCAGGCTTCTTCTACTTCATCCCGACGAACGAACAGTGCCTGAATACCGCGCATAGCTTCCAGCAGCAGGCGTTCATAAGCATCAGCAAGGTGGGTTTGATTGAATGTTTCAGAGAAACTCAGATCAAGTTTTGTTGTCTGTAAACGGTGCTTGTGCTCCAGCCCCGGTGCTTTATTCAGCACTTCAATATCAATACCTTCATCTGGCTGTAAACGGATAGTCAGCTTATTCTGAGGTAACTGCTGATAAGAGCCAGCAAACAGATTTAATGCAGGCTCTTTAAAATAAACCACAACCTCAGAGCATTTCGCCGGCAAACGTTTACCCGTTCTCAGATAGAAAGGCACACCCGACCAACGCCAGTCATCAATATCGACACGAACCGAAACAAAAGATTCCGTTTTGCTGGCCTTGTTTGCCCCTTCTTCTTCCAGATACCCCGGAACCTTTTTACCATGCACAAATCCGGCGGTATATTGCCCGCGGACTGTTTTTTCCCGTACGTTGGTGTGGTCAATCCGGCGCAACGAGCGCAGCACTTTAACTTTTTCGTCACGAATACGATCTGCGGACAAATCAGACGGAGGTGACATAGCAATCATGGTCAGGATTTGCAGCAAATGATTCTGGATCATATCCCGCATCTGACCAGCCTGATCGAAATACCCCCAGCGCCCTTCGATACCAACCTCTTCAGCAACCGTAATTTGCACATGATCTATTGTGCGATGATCCCAGTTATTAACAAATAAAGAGTTAGCAAAACGCAACGCCAGCAGGTTCAGTACGGTTTCTTTACCCAGATAATGGTCGATACGATAAATCTGATTTTCACTGAAATATTTTGCTACTTCATCATTGATAGCACGAGAAGAGGCAAGATCTGTACCCAATGGTTTTTCCATCACGACACGATTGGGTTCTTTATTCAATCCCGCAACACCCAACCCATGGCAGACCGAGCCAAATGTACTTGGAGGCATAGCGAAGTAATGAATGGCAGGTAATTTATTCTGATTGAGAATTTTCGCTAGCCGAGAGAAATGCTCCGTCTCGTTGACATCCAGATTACAGAATTCCAGACGCGAACTGAGTTTCTTCCATAATTCCGGGTCCAGTTTTTCGGACATAAATGTCGTTAATGCTTCTTCAACCAATTTTGTATAGGCTTTTTTATCCCAGTCAGCACGACCAACCCCGATAATACGGGTATCCTGATGGATATAACCTGCTTTCTCCAGTTGGTAAAGGGAAGGCATTAATTTCCGGCGTGCTAAGTCTCCTTTCGCCCCAAAAATCACCAAATCACAAGCCTGAGCTGTAGACGTCACCGCCATGTTGCATCTCCTCAATTACGGGATATTGTAATTTTTTTACAGAAATTGCAGGTAATGTACTCTTTTGGTTATATGCAGTAAATACTTCATTCCTAGATCATGATGGCCTGCATGAATCTTACTATCTGACTTACTGTGCATAAATTTTTACATTTCATCTTGTATTATGAATGATATTTGCATCGAAAAGTGGTAATCAGGTGAAAATTTACTACGAGTAAGAAGTAATCTTACCAAGTTGAAAGTTAGATGTTTGTCATATTTTCATGAAAAATATCAAGTTATTGACTTTTACCTCTGCCAGCTTTCAATAACAAGTAGTATATTTTCACGAAAATTACATAGATTTCCCCTGTTAATGAAATCGTTAAAACCGAGGTTTAACTGCGTCTTATGAACACACTGGAACGGCTCCAAAATAGCCTTGATGTTTTGAGTAAGTCAGAGAAAAAGGTTGCGCAGGTCATTCTCGATTCACCCAATACGGCCATTCATTCAAGTATCGCTACTCTGGCAAAAATGGCGAATGTCAGTGAACCTACGGTTAATCGTTTTTGCCGTCGCCTGAATACCAAAGGTTTTCCTGATTTTAAACTGCATTTGGCACAAAGTCTGGCGAATGGCACCCCTTATGTAAATCGCAATGTGGAAGAAAGTGACAGTGTCACTTCTTATACCAATAAAATTTTTGAATCGGTGATGGCTAATCTGGAAACAGTCAAGAGTAATCTGGATATCACAACCATTAACCGTGCTGTTGACCTGCTGACACAGGCAAGAAAACTCTCTTTTTTTGGTCTGGGCGCTTCTGCTGCTGTCGCACATGATGCCATGAACAAATTTTTCCGCTTTAACATTCCGGTCAGCTATTTTGATGATATTGTTATGCAGCGGATGAGTTGTATCAACAGTACCGAAGGTGATGTTGTCGTGCTGATTTCCCATACAGGAAGAACTAAAAATCTGGTGGAGCTTGCCAGACTCGCCCGTGAAAATGACGCAACCGTTATTGCCATCACTTCAACTGATTCACTGCTGGCACAGGAAGCCACTCTCTCTATTCTGCTGGATGTTCCCGAAGATACCGATATTTATATGCCAATGGTTTCCCGGATTGCTCAACTTACCATCATTGATGTGCTGGCAACGGGTTTTACATTACGCAGAGGTTCAAAATTCAGAGATAACTTGAAGAAAGTCAAGGAAGCATTACGCAATTCGCGGTTTGATAAGCACGACTAAAGCATAAAAATAGACTGTGTTTTTGTTCACTATTTATCAACTCTCCAGCCTGATAGCATAATGGAAAGTTTATCCCCGTCAATATCATGCATATTACACATATTGCGGGGTTGATAATCAAAAAAGTTGTATGGTTATCTCACGGTAATCAAGCATCCATACTTTACAGGTCAACGGAGTAATACATGTCCAGACGGCTCAGAAGAACTAAAATCGTCACTACACTCGGTCCTGCTACAGATCGTGACAATAATTTAGAGAAAGTGATCAATGCGGGAGCCAATGTTGTCCGCCTTAATTTTTCTCATGGTACAGCAGAAGATCATATCCTACGCGCAAATAAAGTACGAGAAATAGCCGCCCGGTTGGGGTGTCATGTCGCTATCCTTGGTGATCTACAAGGCCCTAAAATACGCATCTCGACGTTTAAAGAAGGAAAAATATTTCTCAATATCGGGGATAAATTCCTGCTTGATGCTAATTTAGGAAAAGGGGAAGGCGATAAAGAAAAAGTCGGTATTGATTACAAAGGTCTGCCATCAGATGTTACAACCGGCAATATTCTGTTGCTGGATGATGGACGAGTTCAATTAAAAGTGCTTGATGTGCAGGGCATGAAAGTATTTACAGAAGTGACTGTAGGCGGCCCGCTTTCCAATAACAAAGGTATTAATAAACAGGGTGGCGGCTTATCTGCCGAAGCACTGACAGAAAAAGATAAAGAAGATATCATTACTGCCGCAAAAATCGGCGTTGATTATCTCGCGGTATCTTTCCCCCGCTCCGGTGAAGATCTAAATTATGCCCGCCGATTGGCACGGGACGCTGGCTGCGAAACACAAATTGTAGCCAAAGTAGAGCGTGCTGAAGCAGTCAGCAGTGATGAAATTATCGATGAGATTATTCTGGCATCTGATGTGGTCATGGTAGCCCGTGGCGATTTGGGTGTTGAAATCGGCGACCCTGAATTAGTTGGCGTCCAGAAAAAACTTATTCGTCGTGCCCGCCAACTGAATCGTGTCGTAATCACAGCAACTCAGATGATGGAGTCGATGATTACTAACCCAATGCCAACTCGAGCCGAAGTGATGGATGTTGCTAATGCCGTCCTTGATGGTACTGATGCGGTTATGCTGTCTGCGGAAACAGCGGCGGGTCAATATCCTGCGGAGACGGTTGCTGCAATGGCTCAAGTCTGCCTTGGAGCAGAAAAAATGCCGGGGATCAATGCATCCAAGCATCGAATGGATATTACATTTGACAGCATTGAAGAAGCTATCTCAATGTCAGCCATGTATGCAGCTAATCACCTGAAAGGCGTCAAAGCCATTATTGCCATGACTGAATCAGGTCGTACAGCACGTATGATGTCACGTATCAGCTCCGGCCTGCCTATTTTCTCTATGTCACGCCATGAATCGACGCTGAACCGTACTGCATTATACCGTGGTGTCACACCGGTTTATTGTAGCAGCCACATTGATGGTATCGCCGCGGCGAGTGAAGCAGTCAGCCGCCTGCGCGACAAAGGTTACTTAGCTTCCGGCGATTTAGTGCTGGTCACTCAGGGGGATCAGATGGGGACTATCGGCAGTACCAATACTTGCCGAGTGCTTGAAGTCGAGTAATGCAAATGCTTATTCTGCGCGCTCAGAAACGCGCAGAATAAAAAAATAAGATTAATTCTGTTCGGCGACTAATATCGCCTGTGTATCCGGCTCCAGTGCCTTAAATATATGCTCCTGATCTGCCGGATAACAGATGTAATCGCCTTCACTTAATTCTTCCGGGGCTTCTGTTAGCCCCACCAATGCCCGCCCTTTCGTAACAATAATATGCTCTACCGAACCGGTTGGATGCGGTTCTGAAAGGCGATCGGCTCCCGGTTGAGTCATCAGCAAATAGATATCGCGACGAGCGCCCGGTGGACAGGTTGCCAATAAAGTTGCCTGATAGTTTGCCTGTTCAGCCGTGACTTTAGTTCCTTCACCACGTCGGATCACCTGCGTTTTATTACTTTGAGGTTCCAGCAAACGGGCAAAAGGAATATTTAATGCCACACACAATGCCCAGAGCGTTTCAAGACTGGGATTTCCATTCCCTGCTTCCAACTGTGAAAGTGTAGATTTGGCAATGCCCGCCCGCCGTGCTACTTCCGTCAGTGAAAGGCCGCTTCGTGCACGTTCACGAACTAAACTCTTCGCAATTATGCTGATTGGCTGTGTCATTATCGCTGCTCCGTTGTTCATTTTAATGAACAAAATGTTCATCTTGACCTACGTTTTAATTCTGTTCATTATAATGTAATTTTGTTCGATATGGGTAAATGTATATGTTCACACACCATTTTTCCTGTTTGTCAGGAGAGATTAAAAAAGCAATATTTCTGGTTTATCTGGCTGTCGGCGTTGTTGGCGTTTCTTATGGATCGCTCGCCATTGCTTATGGCTTCCCACTATGGCTTCCTCTTGTGTTATCCACGTTAGTGCTGGCAGGAGCATCTGAGTTTATGTTTATCGGCATCATTGCCAGTGGTGGCAATCCACTTGCTGCGGCAACTGCGGGTTTATTGGTCAATGCCCGCCATTTACCTTTTGGTGTCGCGGTGCGTGAATTAGTCGGAAAAGGTACAGCAAAGTTTTTGGGCTGCCATATCATGAACGATGAGAGTGTGGTATTCGGCATGTCACAGTCTACCCCCGAACAACGTAAGGCTGCATACTGGTTTTGTGGTCTTGGTGTCGCTCTATTCTGGCCATTAGGTGTTCTTATTGGCGGCACAGTTGGCAAATTTATTCCCGCACCAGAAACGATTGGCCTAGACGCTGTTTTTCCTACAATTTTGCTCGCGATGGTGATCCCTGCATTCAAAAATAAAACGTCACTTATTCGCGCTTCCAGCGGAGCAGCACTTTCACTTACCGTTGTACCTTTTGTCCCCGTGGGTTTACCGGTTTTGCTTTCGTTATTGGGCTTATTCGTGAGGAAAAAATAATGGCTGATTATTCTCTGGTTATTATTGGTATTGCCATACTATCGCTGGGTACTTATTTAATGCGTTTGGGTGGAGCAAAACTGGGTAATAAATTGGCTTTATCTGAGCGTTCTCAAGCGCTACTTTCTGATGCTGCAACTACATTGTTGTTTGCGGTAGCGCTTGCTGCAACTTTCTACGAAGGTGAACATTTTGCGGGTATGGCGCGTGTACTGGGTGTTGTTATCGCAGTATTTCTGGCCTGGCGAAAAGTACCGTTAATTGTGGTTATTCTATCGGCTGCGCTCATAACAGCGTTATTGCGCTATGCTGGAATAAACTAAAAAATAATCAGGGGCGACCTCTGCCCCTGATTATTATTAAATCAAATATCTTTCCTTTTATAAGGCTCAATATCACCCTCTTTACGGGTTTTAAGCAGTTTCAATATCCAAGTATATTGCTCAGGATTAGGCTTCACCAATTCTTCCAACTCCTGATTCATACGGCGGGCGATATAAGCATCCTCTTGTCCTGCGATATCATCCATCGGTGGACGAATATAAATATCCAGTTGATGCGTTTCACAGTTATATACCGGGAACAAAGGAACAATTGCCGCTTTACACACTTTCATCAAACGCCCGACAGCGGGTAGTGTCGCTTTATAAGTCGCAAAAAAATCGACAAACTCACTATGCTCTTCGCCATGATCCTGATCCGGAAGATAATACCCCCAGTATCCCTCACGTACTGAGGCAATAAAGGGCTTTATCCCCGCATCACGGGAGTGTAAGCGCCCGCCAAAATAGCAACGCGCCTTGTTCCACAAATAATCAGCCACCGGATTACTCTGATGGTGAAACATGCCTGATATTGGTTGACCCCGGGCAGCCATTAACATAGCAGGAATATCGATAGCCCAGCCATGTGGGATCATAAAAATGACGTTTTTGCCCTGCTCTTTTAAAGCCTGAGTGATTTCTTCACCATGCCACTGAGTTCGTTGGAGTGTAGGTTCTACGCCTCTAAAACAAAGCTCGGCCAGCATAACAAAAGATTGTGGCGCTGTTGCGAACATTTTGTCGATTAATATCTCGTGCTGCTGTTCTGATAATTCAGGGAAACAATACAGCAGGTTAATCTTCGCTCTTCGCCGGGCACTTTTTGCCTTCCGGCCTGCAAAAACACCTATTTTAGCCAGCAAAGGGTCACGCCATTTAGCGGGGATATAAGCCAAACCCGCCAATATTCCAACACCAGCCCAAATACCCCAATAACGAGGGTGCAAATAGGATAAATGAAACGTTGGGATATAACCCCGTTTGCTATCTGTGTCTTTCTCTTTATTCATGAGCTAACTCTGCAGGCTCCAACATAAACTTCCAAATCATTTTTTTTTCAATCTGTTTTCAACAAACATAACATAAAAGCGGATGATACCAATCATCCGCTTTTATGTGTTAACAATCTGAATTTTTAATTTAGTGATAGTTGCGGTTTAAGCTCCTTAACCATCGCAATATATTCCGAACGATCTTTACCACTTAAACCGCCGGAACGAGGTAATTTTGCAGTCAATGGATTCACCGGCTGCTGATTATCCCAGAATTCAAAATGCAAATGAGGACCTGTTGTGCGACCAGTGTTACCCGACAGACCAATACGCTCGCCACGTTTCACTTTTTGGCCCGGTTTTACCAATAACTTTCTTAAGTGCATATATCGGGTTGTGTACTGACGACCATGCCGGATAGCAATGAAATTACCTGCGGCACCATCAAATTTGGCAACAATAACTTCGCCATCACCAACAGCCAGAACCGGCGTTCCTACAGGCATAGCAAAATCAACGCCTCTATGAGCCGTCACTCTTCCCGTGACAGGATTTAAACGACGCGGATTAAAAGGAGAAGAAACCCGGAATTGTTTTGTTGTTGGAAAACGTAAAAAACCACGCTCCAAACCAGATGCATTACTATCGTAAAAACGACCATCGTCAGCCCGGAATGCATAATAGTCGCTACCACCACTTTGTAAGCGAACGCCCAATAACTGGCTTTGTTCACTTTTTCCGTCAAGCATTTCGCGGGACATTAATACAGAGAATTGATCACCTTTCCGCAGCTTGCGAAAATCGATCTGCCATTGAAGTGCCTTCGTCACATCCCTTGCTTCGCTGCTGGTTAGCCCTGCGGCTAAAGCACTTCCGGTAAAGTTACCGTTCACAGCGCCTTTTATAACACTGTTTACCCACTCCCCTTTCTGGAGCTCTTTTGTTTCTTTGAAGATATCACCTTCACGAGTATAAACCCGTGTTTCACGGCGCGATATTTCCCATGTTAACGTTTTCAGACTGCCGCTTTCATCGACAACCCATGATAATGACTGACCAATATTCAGGCCACGCAGTGCCTTATTCTGATTCGCCAATAAAGCAATATCAGACGAATCAATACCAAACTGATTTAAAATAGAACTTAAAGTATCACCACTGGAAACAACATACTTATGAGGAACATTTACAGCTGTTTCCGGTTCATTTTCCTCATCTCTGATCCCTTCATCAGAGAACTGCTCATTACTATCACCAATTGTGTCATCTGTCGCGTCAGGAATAGTACTGGGAGCTGTGATAGTGATACTCCCCGATCTTTCCATTCTTTCTTCTTGCTCGTGATAAACAACCGGCCGCCACACAGCCACAGCTAAAGTGACCAACGTCAAAGAACCAAGCATGATTTTGTGTGGTTTAGGCAGGCTGTTATATACCAAAACGATAGTTTTAACCATCTGCTGCACTATTTATAATTCCTTATTATATTAATTCAGGCAGCTTAAGTATTGTTCTGACAACTGAGTTATAAATTTCATATAACTGTCTTTATTCAATACAATGCCGCTTCCCAATGGGTCAAGTATCCCAATACGTGCATCAGTACCTTTTGCAACGGCATGAATAACGGCTGGCCTGAATTGAGGCTCAGCAAAAATACACTTCGCTTTTTGCTCAACCAATTGTGTTCGTATGTTATGTAACCTCTGCGCACCGGGTTGGATTTCAGGGTTCACGGTAAAAACACCTAACGGTGCCAACTTATAGTGTTTTTCAAAGTAGCCATAAGCATCATGAAAAACGAAATACCCCTTCCCTAACGCGGGTTTTAGCATATCTGTAATATTCTTGTCAGTTTGTACAAGCTGTCCATTGAATTTACGTAGGTTTACTTCTAATTGTTGCTTATGTTGAGGATATTGCTCGACAAGACGGGTATATATCGCCTGAGCAGCCTTCTGTGCAATGTTTGGTGACAACCAAATATGCATATTATATTGGCCATGGTGATGATGTTCGTGATCTGTTTCATGTTTATGCTGATTCGATTCACTTGAATCATGTTTATCTTCGCTATTTTTCAGTAATAAAGGTTTGATGGTAGGTAAATTAGCCAATTCCAGTTGTTTATTTTGTGCAATTTTCTCTATTGGCTTCGCTAAAAATGTTTCCATATCCGGGCCAATCCAGACAACCAGATCCGCCTGATCAAGTTTGCGGATATCTGAAGGCCTTAACGCGTAATCATGTGGCGAGGCGCCATCAGGTAAAAGTACCTGTGTCTCTGTTACACCATCAGCAATAGCTGCAGCAATAAAGCCCAGAGGACGAATAGATGTGACAACATCCGCCTGTGCAGAATAATTAATCCCTGCTGTCAGCACTGAAATCAAAGCTACCTGACGAAAAAATGTATGCGCGTATCTTTGTGGTTTGTGTAACATATTATGAATACCCTATGCATAAAATCTAAAAATGTTATATTATAACATTTCAATGATTCTGCAAGACACTTTTAACATGCTTGTTATGTAACATGCCAATTATGATCACCCTGAAAAACATTACGGTTAAGTTTGGTAGCCGCACGGTATTAAACAATATTTCTTTCAGCCTTACACAAGGTAAGATCCTGACGTTAATCGGCCCAAATGGAGCCGGCAAATCAACCTTAGTACGCATTGTTCTTGGATTAATTCGTCCTACTTCCGGTGCCATTGAGCACAGCCAAACACTAAGGATAGGATACGTTCCACAAAAATTAAATCTTGACCCTACTCTTCCTTTGACTGTTAAACGTTTCATGATGCTTAAGCCGGGGGTTAAATCAGCTGATATCGCCCCTGTTTTAGAACGAGTCAATGCTGCTCATTTATTGCAGCAACCCATGCAAAAACTATCAGGAGGAGAAACTCAACGCGTTTTGCTTGCCAGAGCATTACTCAACCATCCTCAACTACTGGTTCTCGATGAACCGACACAAGGTGTGGATGTGAATGGTCAATTAGCACTTTATGATTTAATTAATCAAATCAGAACAGAACTAAATTGTGCTGTCCTTATGGTATCGCATGACCTGCACTTGGTGATGGCGAAAACAGACGAGGTTTTATGCCTTAATCAACACATTTGCTGTTCAGGTACCCCAGAAGTGGTATCCATGCATCCAGAATTTATTGCCATGTTTGGTCATCATGGTGCCGAACAACTGGCAGTTTATCGCCATCATCATAATCATCATCACGATTTAAGAGGGAAAATTATTTTGAAAAAGGGTGGAGAGCCTCGCTAATGATCGAACTACTATTTCCGGGCTGGCTGGCCGGGGTTTTATTGGCGGTTGCCGCTGGGCCTCTTGGTTCTTTTGTCGTTTGGCGCAGAATGTCCTATTTTGGCGATACACTGGCCCATGCTTCACTTCTTGGTGTGGCATTCGGCTTCCTGTTAGATGTGAATCCGTTTTATGCGGTGATTGCAGTGACACTGATACTGGCTGTGATTCTGGTCTGGCTGGAAAAACGCCCACAATTAGCTGTTGATACGTTACTGGGAATTATGGCTCATAGCGCATTATCACTGGGCTTAGTGGTTGTGAGCTTTATGAGTGGTATCCGGGTTGATCTGATGGCTTATTTGTTCGGTGACCTACTCTCTGTGACGTATGAAGACCTCTGGTTGATTACGGCGGGTGTTGTCACTGTGGCAGGGTTACTGGCATGGCAATGGCGCGCTTTACTGTCGATGACTGTCAGCCAGGATCTGGCTTTTGTTGATGGGGTTAATATTCAGCGGTTACGAGTGTTATTGATGTTGGTTACAGCGCTGACTATCGGGCTGGCAATGAAATTCGTCGGGGCGCTGATTATCACCTCTTTGCTTATTATCCCGGCAGCTACGGCTCGCCGTTTTGCTCGCACGCCTGAACAGATGGCAATTTGTGCCATTGGTATCGGTATGTTCTCAGTTACCGGTGGGTTGGCTTTATCTGCATTTTATAACACACCAGCGGGGCCTTCTGTTGTGCTTTGTGCGGCAGTGTTATTTGCTTTAAGTTTAACTTTCAAGACAAAAAATTAACTTTTTTAATTAAAAAAATAAAAGGGTCATATTTATTAAAATTATGACCCTTTTATTTAAATCGACATTAAATTTATTTAAAATATAAACATCAAGCCTCATCAACATCAATAATTTCATTCCTTATCAATATAACTTTTCACCACAAAAACAATGTGTTTTATCAATTTAATTATGGCAACATGTCATCTTTATCAAGCGACATAAGCAACTCACCAATATTATTTAAACGTTCTTCTTTCTCATATTCCAATTTAATTAAATCAACAATTTTCGTTATGCTTTTTTCTGCAAGATAATACATGCTGTCATCTCTTGGATCTGCATGATCCATTGGTACCCCATTAGCATCGAGTACTCCAAGAATATGTTTTTTATTATTAGACCATTTCTCCATTTTAAGTCTCCATTCTATAGAATAGAACTTAGCTTCACAGACTATATTTGCCCACGGATCACATATCCAAGAGTTAGCGGGCAATTGGTTACGTATAAAGGTATCTCCTATATTACGGGTTATACTTCCCTGATCAGGTACAATTAAAACAAAATTATGACTATATGGGGGATATGTTCCAATAATTTCTATAGTACAAGATGATTTAAATTCATTTAAAACATCTTGATTTCTTTGTTGTTGTAAATAAAAAAATGCCACCAATGAATACTCGTAACAGTTCCCTACGGGATATGGTGACGATTCTATTTTTTGATATTTTCTCTCTGATGAATCAGAGCTTGTGCTTCTACGAAAATCCCCTAGAAGACCATTCTTTAGGATAATAGCCTCCATTGAATAAAGTTCTCTCTTTTTTCCTGATAACTTACTTTGGTCTATATATATTTTATTTGGCGACTTAAGGCCGCCAAATTTAAACGAAAATTTTCGTCTTGAAAAATTATTTGCATCTCTTAAGATACTGATAATTGACATTTTACAATTCTCCGAAAATTCCATATAAGAATATGATCTATATATAAGTCAAAAAATTATAAACAATTAATAAGATTGTACTGAAATAAAAAACCCAAAAGCTTATCCATATAACGACTTTATTTTCCAGCATTTTGTATCAACATTTCATTACCAACATAGGCATATAGAATGTACCCCGTATTATAATTTCATTCAATATAGTTTTATATCGGTCACGTATTCAATTTGTTGATTCCCCTTAAATATAATATTCTCTTCCGAGAAAAATCCCGATGGTTTTGTCGTACATTTCCGGTAATTTTGAATAACACAATGTTTACGATTCAATAAGTTAATTCGGTTTCGGTGGGTGAAGTTTTCACGTTCAATCCGTTGTGTGAAACTTTTTCCTATGAGGTGTTTATCTGTGAGCAACCCATATGGGTTAACCAGAGACAGAGATACTAAATTATCAAGCAATAGTAATATCGCTATACACTTCATCTTTCAAGTTGCCGCTTTGTTAGCTGCGCTCATTCACCCCGGTCACCGTTTTTATCAATATACGGTTATCTATGCTTCAGGGGATTCACTCCCTTGCCACCGAAACGCATCTTGAAATCCATTGTGTATATACAAAAGATTTAACAAACAGCCTTAATATTGTATTGATAAGGCGTTAGTAGCATGAGCAGATGTGATTAACTCTCCAGCACTGATTAACTCTCCAGTACATAGTCGCGTAGCGAACTTACCGTGAGCTGAAGTTCCTGCTGGCGACTTTGCCAATTGTCTTCATTCCCACTTAAATAAGCCTTCCGCGCATCAGCTAAGACTGTGGATTGTATAGCGGGAAGGCGTGCCGCCGCCCAGTCAGCAGCAATATCCTTAGGAACAAACTCTCCGGTAACTAATGTTCTCCACATGCGTGCCAGTGTTAGCAGAACATTACGTTCATCTCCCTGTAGAGTCTCAATTAAACCCGGCAGAACATCTTTAATCGCCCGATGAATCTCAGAAATTGGAATAATCGGCAGAAGATCGTTTACGTGAGAGCCAAACAGAATTACCGCTTCCTGTTGTGATTGAGCCAACACTAAAGTCAGTTCCGGATCACAAATAGATTTAGGCATTTTTCCTTCTTCATATTGATGACGTAGCCACTCACCGTATATGAACTCGCTCCGAGCAGGATAAAGTAAAGCTGCGAGATCTGTGCTCAAGAAAACAATCAGTTCAACCGGGCGACGTCCATCAGGGTCAGATGGGTATCGGCCCGATATCAGCATTAAATCAGTAGCAAGACATTCTCTGATTTCAGACGTCAGCGGTTTATTAACAACTGCCAGTAAATCTACATCACTGTTCGGACGCAGACCTCCTGCCACAACCGAACCATGGAGGTAAACAGCCACCAGCGATCCTGCTAATCTCTTCTGGAGGATTAACAATGCGTTATCTGCTTCAGGAGGAATAGTCATTAAAGGAATAGCCATTAAAGGAATTTTTATTCGCTTTCTTTACTCAAGCCAAAATGCCGATAAGCATGGTTGGTTGCTATTCGGCCCCGTGGTGTACGCTGGATAAAACCCTGCTGGATAAGAAAAGGTTCCAGAACATCTTCTATGGTTTCCCGCTCTTCACCAATAGCTGCGGCGATGTTATCCAAACCAACCGGGCCACCCATAAATTTATCAATAATGGCAACCAGTAATTTGCGGTCAAGATAATCAAAACCCGCTGAATCCACATTCAACATATCAAGTGCTTTTGCGGCGATATCATTATTAACTGAGCCATCACCTTTTACCTGAGCAAAGTCACGTACCCGCCGCAACAAGCGGTTTGTGATACGCGGAGTGCCCCGAGAACGCATGGCAATTTGCCTTGCCCCATCGTCTGAAATATCCAATCCCATATAATGAGCACTACGGGAAACGATACTTTGTAGGTCATCAACGTTATAAAACTCAAGACGCTGTACGATACCGAATCGATCGCGTAAAGGAGAGGTTAAAGAGCCTGCGCGGGTTGTAGCGCCGACTAATGTAAACGGAGGCAAATCAATTTTGATTGAACGGGCTGCCGGCCCTTCGCCAATCATGATATCCAACTGATAGTCTTCCATAGCCGGATAAAGAATTTCTTCGACAACCGGAGATAAGCGGTGGATTTCATCAATAAACAGAACGTCATGGGGTTCAAGGTTCGTCAGCATCGCCGCGAGATCACCCGCTTTTTCCAATACTGGCCCTGAAGTTGTACGCAGATTCACTCCCATTTCGTTGGCAACAATATTCGCCAGCGTCGTTTTACCCAACCCGGGAGGGCCAAAAATCAGCAGATGATCTAACGCATCTCTCCTCTGCCGTGCGGCCTGAATAAAAATCTCCATTTGCTCACAGACATGGGGCTGACCAACATATTCCGATAAGAATTTTGGCCTGATAGCGCGATCAACCGCCTCATCATCTTGCAGAACCTCTGCTGAAACCAGTCGATCAGCTTCAATCATCACTTAACTCCTGTAATTACAGAGCCGCACGAAGCGCTTCTCGGATAAGGGTTTCACAATCTGCGCCCGGTTTGGCCACTTTACTGACCATCCGGCTTGCTTCCTGTGGTTTATATCCCAGTGAAACCAGAGCCGCCGCAGCTTCTGCTTCAATATCAGCATCGGAATTAGCCGGTTGAGTTGCTGCCGGTAGATTAATATCACTATTTTGATTGAACAGATCGCCATTAAGCCCTTTAAAACGATCTTTCATTTCTACGACTAATCTTTCTGCTGTTTTTTTACCAACTCCCGGTAACTTAACCAGAGAAGAAATAGCCTCCTGCTCAATAGCAGTAACAAATTGCTGAGCAGACATGCCAGAAAGGATCGCCAGTGCCAGTTTTGGCCCGACGCCATTGACTTTAATCAGTTCACGGAAAAGAGCACGCTCTTGCTTATCATTAAAACCATAGAGTAGTTGAGCATCTTCCCGCACAATGAACTGAGTGAATAATATGGCTTCCTGACCAATTTCAGGTAGTTCATAGAAGCAGGTCATTGGCATATGAACTTCATAACCTACACCATTCGTTTCTAACAAAACCAGTGGTGGCTGTTTTTCCAATACAGTTCCTCTCAAACGCCCTATCACTACTTACCCCCTGAAAATAAAAATAAATGATTCGATAAAGCTTATAGCACAAAAAAAGCTGGATGCATATCCAGCCAAAACAATTGAAAGGTTATTTCAGACGTCCCCGCGCTAAATTTAACCTCGCATTGCCCATACGGAGTAAATTCTGGCTCATATGACAATGTGTAATCGCAATCGCTAAAGCATCTGCCGCATCGGCCTGTGGATTGGATGATAATTTCAGCATTGAGCGTACCATATGCTGAACCTGACTTTTATCTGCTGCACCGGTACCGACAACAGTCTGTTTCACCTGACGTGCTGCATACTCAAATACAGGAATGGACTCATTAACTGCCGCAACGATAGCGACACCACGCGCCTGCCCAAGTTTTAAGGCTGAATCTGCATTTTTCGCCATAAAAACTTGCTCTATTGCGAAAACATCAGGTTGGAATTGAGTGATTATTTCGGCAACACCTGCATATATTCGCTGTAAACGTCCGGGAAGATCATCAACTTTTGTCCGGATACAGCCGCTACCAAGATAAATAAGCTGTCGTCCCTGCTGGCGGATAACACCATACCCTGTCACTCTGGAACCAGGGTCTATACCAAGAATAACCGCCATTCTGTTTATTCACCTGTTATATGGAATAAAAACGATGGAATAAATAAATCCTGAATAAAAACGCATAAAATAAAAACGTTAGAGAAAGTGCCCTGACATGAGGCGCACTTTCCCTACGCTGTGAACCCGAATGTTAATTACAGCAAGGCTGCAACTTCATCAGAGATTTCACCATTGTGATAAACTTCTTGAACGTCGTCAGAATCTTCAAGCATATCAATCAGACGAAGTAATTTAGGTGCGGTTTCTGCATCCAGTTCTGCTTTCGTCGATGGGATCATGGAAACTTCAGCAGAATCAGCTTTGAAACCAGCTGCATCCAGCGCGTCTTTAACCTCACCAAAACTCTCTGGTGTAGTATAGACATCAATCGCGCCATCATCATAAGTTTCAACATCATCCGCACCTGCTTCCAAAGCCGCTTCCATCACAGCATCTTCATCCAGACCCGGCGCATAGGAAATAACGCCCTTTTTAGTGAACAGATAAGCAACAGAACCATCCGTCCCCAAATTGCCACCTGTTTTGGTAAATGCGTGACGAACATCGGAAACTGTACGGTTACGGTTATCACTCAGGCATTCAACCATCACGGCTGTACCGCCCGGACCATAACCTTCATAAATGATGGTTTCCATGTTATCTGACTCGTCATTACCCACTCCACGAGCAATAGCGCGGTTTAAGGTATCACGAGTCATGTTGTTGGACAGTGCCTTGTCAATCGCTGCGCGAAGACGTGGGTTAGAATCAGGATCACCACCGCCCAAACGTGCTGCAGTGACTAACTCACGGATAATTTTAGTGAAAATTTTACCGCGTTTTGCATCCTGCGCCGCTTTACGGTGCTTCGTATTGGCCCACTTACTATGACCTGCCATGAAAATATCTCCGATAAAATGTCTGTGCCTTTCATCATTCAGTTTACCCGCCTTATCAACTGTAAACTGAAATCTGTCAGGTTTAGCAGACTAAATAACAAACTCTTCAATTGCCTGCTGATTGCTCCATGACTTAGTCAGGCTGGCAGCTTTTTCTACTGTCAGCCATTGATAAGCCAGATGCTCTGTCAGCAGGATCTCGCACTCCCCGGGCAACGGCAGCAAAAACCAGTGTTCTTTGTTCTGTGTTACCCCGGGAGCATATCGATAACGTAAATGTGAGAAAATCTCATAATAGAGGCTGCGGTGACAATCAATCAGTTGAAGATTGGCATCAACAATATCAATCCCAATCTCTTCCTGTACTTCACGCAACGCTGCTTCATACGGCTTTTCGTCCTCTTCGAGGCTACCCGTAACAGATTGCCAGAAATCAGGATCGTCCCGCCGTTGTAACATCAGCACCCTTTTGCTGTCGGCAGCATAAATAACAACCAGTACAGATTCAGGGCGCTTGTAATCCATTATTCGCTCTCTTTTTTAGTAACCGAAATAGCTAACTCTTCCAGTGCTGCTGAATTTGCATAACCCGGAGCTTCAGTCATCAGACATGCCGCTGCTGTTGTTTTCGGGAATGCAATAACATCACGGATATTATCCGTATCTGTCAGCAACATAACGAGGCGATCCAGACCGAAAGCCAGCCCTGCATGAGGAGGCGTGCCATATTTCAGAGCATTCAGAAGGAACCCGAATTTTTCCTGTTGCTCTTCTTCGGTGATACCCAGAATACGGAAGACCGCCTGCTGCATTTCATTGCGATGGATACGCACTGAGCCACCACCCACTTCGTAGCCATTGATAACCATATCATATGCGTTCGCAATAGCAGATTCGGGGTTACTTTCCAGCTCTTCAGCAGACATATCGCATGGAGAAGTAAATGGATGGTGCATTGCAGCCAGACCACCTTCTCCATCACCTTCAAACATTGGGAAGTCAACAACCCAAAGCGGTTTCCAGCTAGTCAGGTCCGTCAGATTCAGGTCACGACCCACTTTCAGACGCAGTGCGCCCATAGCATCAGTAACGATATTTTTCTGGTCAGCGCCGAAGAACAGAATATCACCGTCTTGTGCATTAGTACGGGACAACAAACTCTCAACCACTTCTGCAGACAAGAACTTGGCAATCGGGCTTTGAACGCCTTCCAGACCAGTGGCACGGTTATTAACCTTCATCCATGCCAACCCTTTCGCACCATAAATCCCGACAAACTTGCCATATTCATCAATCTGTTTACGGCTCAGTTCAGCACCACCCGGTACACAAAGGGTTGCGACACGGCCTTTCGGGTTATTTGCTGGCTCAGCGAAAACAGAAAACTCTACGTCTTTCACCAAGTCAGCAACATCAACCAATTCCAGCGGGTTACGCAGATCCGGTTTGTCCGAGCCAAAGCGGCGCATGACTTCAGCGTACGTCATGATAGGGAAAGAACCCAAATCAACACCACGAATTTCCTGCCACAGTTCACGGATCATTTTTTCCATGATTTCGCGAACCTGCTCAGCGGTCATAAATGAAGTTTCAACATCAATCTGAGTGAATTCTGGCTGACGATCAGCACGCAGGTCTTCATCACGAAAACATTTGACGATTTGATAATAACGGTCAAAACCGGACATCATCAACAATTGCTTGAACAGCTGTGGAGACTGAGGCAGTGCATAAAATTTGCCTTTATGCACACGGCTTGGCACCAGATAATCTCGCGCACCTTCGGGTGTTGCCTTAGTCAGCATCGGCGTTTCCACATCCAGAAAACCGGCACCATCCATAAAGCGACGGACAAAACTGGTAATTTTTGCCCGGGTTTTGAAACGCTGAGACATTTCCGTACGACGCAGATCAAGATAGCGATATTTCAGGCGCTGTTCTTCACTGTTGTTTTGGTTGCTATCCAGCGGTAATGGTTCTGAACGGTTGAAAATTTCAAGACTTTCAGCAAAAACTTCAATTTCTCCTGTCGCCATATCTTTATTGATCTGGCTGTCAGGACGGGCGCGCACAACCCCGGTAATTTGAATACAAAACTCATTACGCAGTTCAGAAGCCTGAGCAAATGCGTCTTTTCTATCCGGATCAAAAAATACCTGAACGATACCTTCACGATCTCGCATATCAATAAAAATAAGACCACCCAAATCACGACGGCGGTTTACCCAACCTGATAAAGTCACTTTTTGGCCTTCATGGGCCCGGCTCAACTGCCCACAATAATTAGTACGCATACAATATCCTTTTACTCAGCTCGTTATGCATTCTGCTGCGGAAATTTTGGCATTGTTCTTTTAGGAAGAATTGTCAAAAAAGGAAGCCATTATACTGGAAATTCTATCTGGAGATAAGGCTATAACACGCTTCATGACAAGACAATTTTCACGATCAGATAAACCAAATTCAATTTACTATCAAATATGATGATTTATAGCGACAGTTTTACTTTTGAGGTTTATCATCAGTAAGCCGTTTTTTGGTTGGGCAATGGAGTTGGAAATGGTTAGCTCACTTTATATTGTATTGGGCGCACTATTGTTAATTAAACTGTCTCTTGATGTCATTAAATTAAGAACACAGTATCAGGTTGCATATGGTGATGGCGGTTTTTACGAATTACAAACAGCGATTCGCGTTCATGGTAATGCTGTTGAATATATTCCTATTTCCTTACTTCTGTTACTGGTCATGGAAATGAATGGAGCAACAGTATGGATGCTGCATATTTGCGGAATATTGCTACTTGCTGGCAGGTTATTGCATTTTTATGGTCTGCGTCAGCGTGAACTCCGATGGCGGCGAATGGGTATGGGGGCGACATTTATGTCAATGATCATAATGGTGGTTGCCAACATATATTACTTGCCCTGGGAGCCAATATTTTCTCCCTATTCGTAACCTGTTCCCGGATTGACTGATTAAAAGAAGCCAATTATTCATTTCAATTGGCATCTTTACTGCCTGATCTTACTACTCAAAACCGTTCTGTTGGATTAGCGCTTCCTGCCTTTTCCTGCATTCTGTTAGAATAGCCAATTCTTAATTGTTTCCAAAATCAATGTTGTTATGTCAAATCAAGATCCGCACAACCAACGGGACAGCCTGTTCTCTGCTCCAATCGCTAACTTAGGTGATTGGAGTTTTGATGAACGAGTTGCCGAAGTCTTTCCAGATATGGTGAAACGCTCCATTCCTGGTTATTCAAATATCATCTCCATGATAGGCATGCTGGCAAGCCGCTTTGTCACGCCGGACAGCCAGATTTATGATCTTGGTTGCTCCCTCGGCGCAGCCACTTTATCTATTCGCCGCAATATTAATATTGACGGCTGCCGTATTATTGCTGTTGATAACTCACCAGCGATGGTTGAGCGCTGCCGCCGTCATATTGATGCTTTCAAGGCAAAAACTCCCGTTGAAATCATCGAACAGGATATTCTTGATACCGACATTCAGAATGCTTCAATGGTGGTACTGAATTTCACTTTGCAGTTTCTTCAACCGGATGATCGCCAGAAAATATTAAATAAAATTTATGCCGGACTAAAACCAGGGGGCGTTCTGGTTCTGTCTGAAAAGTTCAATTTTGAAGATCAGAACATTGGCGAGTTACTGTTCAGCATGCATCATGACTTCAAACGGGCTAATGGCTACAGTGAGCTGGAAATTAGTCAAAAACGCAGCATGCTGGAAAATGTCATGCGGACAGATTCTGTTGAAACTCATAAATCACGCCTGAAACAAGCCGGTTTTCAGCATAGCGAAGTCTGGTTCCAATGTTTCAATTTCGGTTCGTTATTAGCGGTTAAGGGAGCCGAATAATGATTGATTTCGGGAATTTTTATCAATTAATTGCCAAAAACCATCTGAATCATTGGTTGGAATGTTTACCAGCACAATTAAACCAGTGGCAGAAAGCCTCATTACATGGCCAATTCAGTTCATGGTTAAAGAATCTGGATAACTTGCCTGAAATTCAACCAACTCACCTTGATCTAAAGAATGGTGTCATCGCCACACACATTCCCGAATTACCCGATGGTGAAAAAGCACGTATCCGTAATATTCTGAAAATCCTGATGCCTTGGCGCAAAGGGCCTTTTTCGTTATACGGTGTTGAAATTGATACGGAATGGCGCTCTGACTGGAAATGGGATCGTGTCTTACCGCATATCTCCCCTCTTGAAGGAAAAACCGTACTTGATGTCGGTTGTGGCAGTGGCTATCACATGTGGCGTATGGTGGGTGAAGGTGCGGATTTAGTTGTCGGTATCGATCCTACTCAACTTTTCCTTTGCCAGTTTGAAGCGGTCAGAAAATTATTGGGTAATGACCAACGTGCGCATTTACTCCCGCTGGGTATTGAACAGTTACCTGAATTAAAAGCGTTTGATACTGTCTTTTCCATGGGAGTGCTTTATCATCGCCGTTCACCTCTTGACCACTTATGGCAGTTGAAAAATCAGTTAGTCTCAGGCGGAGAGCTGATTCTGGAGAGTTTAGTCATTGAAGGAGATAAATATCAATGTCTAATCCCGGGTGAACGTTACGCGCAAATGCGCAATGTTTACTTTATTCCTTCAGCTGAAATGTTGAAAACATGGCTGGAAAAATGCGGTTTCGTGGATGTCAGGATTGTTGATCAGGCAGTGACAACGACAGATGAACAACGTCAGACAGAGTGGATGAAAACTGAATCTTTAGCTGATTTCCTTGACCCATCAGATCAGAGCAAAACAATCGAAGGCTATCCGGCACCATTGCGCGCCGTTCTTATTGCCCGCAAGCCTTAAGACCTGCAAATTTAAATATTGATGTGTGAATTGCTCGTTGTGGCAGTTCACACCTTCAAAGTTAAGAGGTAATTTTAGTCGGAATTTAGTGATCAATCAGGATCATTACTCCTTTCATGGCTTCTACTAACTCAGGATCGACACTATAATTCGTGTATTCCTCTAGCTCACGGTCTTCGGAGCTCATTCTTACACCAGCCTTACGGTAGATCATTCTGGAAGGGACAATTTTACCTGCTGAGCTATGTACTTCCTTCACGCCAATTTCTAAAAACTTACTAATATTACTGGCCCGGACACCCGCTCCCGGCATAATACTCGGGCCACGAGTAGCCTGTACCAATTCTTTTAATAAGTGTAAGCCTAACTCCGCACTACTTTGCTGGCCAGAAGTTAATATTCGCTTTACACCCAGTTCAGTCAGCTGCTCCAGCGTATTTAGCGGATCACAACACATATCAAAAGCACGATGGAACGTGACAGCCATATCTCCTGCCAAGGACATCAGTTGCCTCATGCGCAACATATCAACTTTCCCTTCCTCATTCAAAACACCGAAGGAAACACCGGGAAATCCCATATCACGGATACAGGAAACATCATTTTTCATCGCTTCAAAATCGAATCTACTGTAGCAAAAATCTCCACCTCTGGGCCGAACAATCGGGTGTACAGGAATAACTAAATACTGCAACGCTTGTTTTAATATCCCCATACTGGGGGTCACCCCCCCTTCCAATGGCCCTGCACACAATTCGATTTGATCAGCTCCTGCCTCTTGTGCAGTAAGCGCACAGTTTACGCTATAACAGCAAATTTCTAGTTTTAGCATTAATCCCCCCCTGAATTCAAATCTGCCAATGTGTCATAAATAGATTCGAAATATTTCATTAGCGAACTTATTAACTATGACAACTATTTTTCAAAATGACATATTGCAAATCACAAGAACAGAATTTTTTGCTGATAAACCATTATGAAAAAGTCAATTTTGCTGATATGTCCGCATTTTTAGCAAGATTTATAGATAGAAAAAGAATAATGCTTGATCACCGTGGCATTATCAGCTACTGACTGCACAATTATAACAATCTGAATCCCCATCAAGACAAATCAATTAGTTAAATATTTTCTAAATATCAGTGCATTAATCACATTTATATGACTCTTTATCAGCGCGATAATTGTTTGTGCCGAGGCTCAAATTTTGTTCAACCACCCATTCTTAATTTAAGTGAGTATATTATGATAATTACTCATTAATTCTTTTTACTGGATAGTAATTATTAGTATCTCTATTATTTTGGCGTCATAACAAACACATTATTTAATCCAAAACAAGAAGGTCTTAAAATCAACAAAATGTATAAGTAAGTCTGGGATTAATTAAATGAAGATAAAGGTTATTGAACGAGATTCTATGTGCTTTATCCATATTACGGATACCCCAGAGCCTTTCCGCTCACGGCAGGATGCCATTAATATCATTCTTAGTCATGAGCACAGAAGCATTGCTGGTTTTATAATCAATGAAACTTGCTTTCATCCTGATTTTTTCAGATTAAAAACGGGGATTGCTGGAGAAATGCTGCAAATTTTCGTTAATTATCGGGTAAAAATCGCTATCTTAGGTGACATGACAAAATACACCAATACGAGTACCAGCTTGCGCGCTTTTATTGTGGAAAGTCATCGAAATAACCCGCTTTTCTTCGTATCAGAGATTAATGATGCTATCAGATATCTGTCCTCGACGAAGAATCCACCAAAAGAAATGGCAAAAACAAAAAGTCCCCCTACCAAACGGGGCTGATAGTAGCATGCAGGGTATTGAATATGGTATAAACCCCGTTATTTTCTCATAACCCGCATGCCAGAAAATGCTGCATTATAAAAATGTGTAGTTTTGGTACGTAATTTAAGGTAACACTGTGAATATACAGGCTATTCTTTCAGAAAAAATCAGTAGTGCGCTGATTGCAGCTGGTGCTCCAGCCGATAGTGAGGCTCACGTTCGTCAATCTGCAAAAGCTCAATTTGGTGACTATCAAGCAAATGGTGTCATGGCGGCAGCGAAAAAAGTTGGTATGCCTCCACGACAACTGGCAGAAAAAGTTGTCAATTTGCTGGATCTGCAAGGAATTGCCAGCAAAATCGAAATCGCTGGCCCGGGGTTTATCAATATTTTCCTTGATAAAGCATGGGTTGCAACAAATGTAGAAAACGCGCTGACCGCAGAAAAACTAGGGGTATCTCCTGTAGAACCACAGACTATCGTTATCGATTATTCTGCTCCTAATGTCGCAAAACAGATGCATATTGGTCATATTCGCTCAACCATCATCGGTGATGCCGCAGCACGTACCCTTGAATTCCTTGGCCATAAAGTTATTCGTGCTAACCACCTTGGCGACTGGGGTACTCAGTTCGGCATGCTGATCGCCTATCTGGAAAAAGTACAGAATGAAAATGCCAGTGATATGGCATTAGAAGATTTGGAAGAATTTTATCGCGCCGCCAAGAAAAACTACGACGAAGACGAAGAATTTGCCATTCGTGCCCGCGGCTATGTTGTAAAACTACAAGGCGGTGATGAATATTGCCGCAATATGTGGCGTAAATTGGTTGAAATAACCATGTCACAGAATCAGGCGACTTATAACCGCCTGAATGTGACGTTGACAGAAAAAGACGTGATGGGCGAGAGCCTTTATAACGATATGCTGCCGGGGATCGTTGCTGACCTCAAGCAACGTGGTATTGCTGTTGAAAGTGATGGCGCAACCGTGGTTTACCTTGATGAATTCAAAAATAAAGAAGGCGAACCGATGGGCGTTATTATCCAGAAAAAAGATGGTGGCTACCTTTATACAACGACAGATATCGCCTGTGCCAAATACCGTCATGAAGTCCTGAATGCAGACCGTGTGCTTTATTACATCGATTCACGCCAACACCAACATTTAATACAAGCTTGGACGATTGTACGCAAAGCCGGTTACATCCCTGAATCCATGTCACTGGAACATCATATGTTCGGCATGATGCTGGGCAAAGATGGCAAGCCATTCAAAACCCGCACAGGCGGTACAGTAAAATTAGCTGATCTGCTGGATGAAGCGATTGAACGTGCAGATGCACTTATCCGTGAGAAAAACCCGGATATGCCGGAAGATGAACTTAAAAAAGTTATCGAAGCCGTTGGCATTGGCGCAGTAAAATACGCCGATCTCTCCAAGAGCCGCACAACAGACTATGTATTTGACTGGGATAATATGCTGGCCTTTGATGGTAACACGGCTCCTTATATGCAGTATGCATATACCCGTGTCTCCTCTATTTTCAAACGCGCTGAAATCGATGAAAGCAGCCTGACATTACCTGTTGTCCTGAATGAAGAACGCGAACAAACGCTGGCTACCCGTCTTCTGCAATTTGAAGAAACGATCACAACCGTCGCTCGTGAAGGGACACCACATGTGATGTGTGCTTACCTGTATGATCTGGCTGGCCTGTTCTCCGGTTTCTACGAACACTGCCCAATCCTGAATGCTGAAAATGAAGAGTTGCGTCAGAGTCGCCTGAAACTGGCATTGCTGACAGCAAAAACCCTGAAGCAGGGGCTGGATACTCTGGGGATTCAGACTGTAGAGCGGATGTAATCGAACTATAAAAATATCCCGCCGTTTGCGGCGGGGTATTTAAACACACTAATAGATTAAATAATCACTGTAATCCCCGATGTGCAAAATCCTTTAACCGGAATCCCATCAAGGCTAATGCAGCAAAATAGCTGCCTGCACCGGCAATCACAACACCCATCAATCTCAACAAACGCATTGCCATGTTTCCTTGCTCCCAATCCGGCATGAACCATAACATTGCCAGCAAAACACCAACCATAACGGCGATTGCCACCAGCAATTTCAGCAAGAATACACCCCATCCTGCTAACGGTTTAAATATTTCACGCTTACGTAATTGCCAGTACAACATCACGGCATTGAAACAGGCAGCCAAACCAATGGAAAGAGCTAATCCTGCATGTTTCAGAGGGCCGATAAAAGCGAGGTTCATTAACTGAGTCAAAATCAGGGTTGCAATCGCAATTTTAACCGGTGTTTTAATATCCTGACGGGAATAGAAACCGGGCGCCAGAACCTTGACAACGATCAACCCCATTAAACCGAAACAGTAGGCGATCAATGCCCGTTGTGTCATGGCTGCATCAAAAGCAGAAAAATTACCATACTGGAACAGTGATACTGTTAATGGTTCAGCCAAAATTCCCAATGCCACAGCACAGGGCAATGCCAACAAAAAGCAAAGGCGTAATCCCCAATCCATCAATCTCCGGTATTCATCATGATTCCCACTGGAGAAACTTTTCGCCAGAGAAGGCAATAAAATCGTTCCTAATGCGACCCCTAAAACACCAGAAGGTAATTCCATTAATCGATCAGCGTAATACATCCATGAAACTGAGCCGGAAACCAGAAATGAAGCAAAAATCGTATTGATAATCAAAGAAATCTGGCTGACGGATACCCCCAAAATAGCCGGCCCCATCTGGCGGATAACACGCCATACCCCGCTATCACGGAAAGAGACGCGAGGCAGTACTAACATCCCTATTTTTTTCAGATGGGGGAGCTGATAAGCCAGTTGCAAAATACCACCAGCAACCACAGCCCATCCAAGCGCCATTACGGGAGGATGACAGTAAGGAGCCACGACCAACGCAAAGAAAATCATGCTGACATTAAGCAAAGTTGGTGCAAAAGCCGGTACCGAAAAACGGTTCCATGTATTCAGAATTGCCCCCGCCAAAGATGCTAAAGAAATCAAGAAAATATACGGAAATGTGATTCTGAGTAAATCTCGGGTCAGCGTAAACTTATCCGGTGTATCGGCAAAACCCGGTGCGGTGACATAAATAACCCACGGCGCAGCAATAATCCCAATTACAGTGACAATCGCTAAGATCAATGTCAGCATACCCGATACATAAGCGATAAAAGTTCGTGTTGCTTCATCCCCCTGCTGATTTTTATATTCGGCAAGAATGGGAACAAAAGCCTGTGAAAAAGCCCCCTCAGCAAAAATACGGCGTAGTAGGTTAGGTAATTTGAACGCAACAAAGAAGGCGTCTGTTGCTACACCTGCACCAAATATACGAGCAATAATAGCATCACGGATGAACCCCAGAATGCGGGAAAACATCGTCATTGAACTGACGGCTGCCAGTGATTTTAGTAAGTTCATGATATTGTTTAATAAGTATATTTCTATGAAATGAGCGTGAAAGCGTAAAGCAACTTCATCAGATATGCTTAAAATGGAACAGAATATGATCCGATGAGATAGCACTGATAGGCAAAGTTTAACAGACAAAAACCCGGCCTACATTGGCTATCTCCTTTTTATTAATTATTTTTAACCCTGTATGCGCTTTCCCGTTCACCAATTATCATTGGTTAATGCCGTCAGAACATGATCCTGCCAGACGCCGTCTATCATTAAGTATTTTTTGGCATATCCTTCCTGCTCAAAATTCAGTTTCTTGAGCAAATTTCCACTTCTTTGATTATGCGGCATATAGTTAGCCATAATCCGGTGCATTTTCTGATGATTCTGCATATAACGAAGAGCCGGCTGCAATGCTTCATACATAAACCCCTGCCCTTGCAATTTTTCCGCCAGCGAATAACCAAGATAGCAAGAGTGAAATGCTCCACGGACAACATTGGTAAAATTTGCCACACCTAAAATTTCGTTTTCATCAGGGTCCAACAACACAAAATTAAACGTCGCATTTTGCCGTTGCAATTCCGCAACATAACTCAGCTTATTCGTCCAACCCGAAGGTTGGTAAAAACTCCGATCTCTTATCGGCTCCCACGGCTTAAGGAAATCTTTATTTTCTGAATAATACTCAGCCAAACGATAAGCATCACGCTCATATACCAGACGGACGATCATCCTGTCCGTAATAAAACGAACTTTAGGCGATGTAGACCGATAACCAAACATGCCCTCTCCCGATATTTATTTTAAAAAGACTCTGAATAATTTATAGCTAATAAAAGCCAATATCATTGTTTTACGATAAAAAAATATCATATATGAATCCTCTATCTTAAAAATAGGATTGCGTACAAAATGATAGAAATTTCACTTTTATTTTCTCATATATTGATGGTGCGAAATGTCATTGGTTTCACAGGCCCGTAGTTTAGGTAAATATTTTTTATTACTTGATAATCTATTGGTTGTCTTGGGATTTTTCGTTGTTTTTCCATTAATTTCGATCCGTTTCGTCGAACAAATGGGTTGGGCTGCCGTTATTGTCGGGTTTGCTCTGGGGACTCGCCAGTTTGTTCAGCAAGGGCTGGGAATTTTTGGGGGCGCCATTGCGGATAAATTTGGTGCCAAGCCGATGATTGTCTGCGGAATGTTACTGAGAGCATTAGGCTTCGCCCTGATGGCAATGGCTTCTGAACCGTGGATATTAATCTTTTCTTGTGTCTTATCTGGTTTGGGCGGAACACTGTTTGATCCACCAAGAGCTGCACTGGTTATTAAACTAACCCGTCCGCATGAACGCGGCCGTTTCTATTCACTGTTATTAATGCAAGACAGTGCAGGCGCTGTGATTGGTGCATTAATAGGAAGCTGGTTATTACAATACAATTTCAATATGGTGTGCTGGATAGGTGCTGGTATTTTCGTTCTGGCTGCTATTGCGAATGCCTGGTTACTACCTGCATATCGTATCTCAACGATCCGCACACCAATCAAAGAAGGAATGATGCGGGTCATTAAAGATCGTCGATTCTTTCATTATGTACTGACTCTGACAGGGTATTTTATTTTGTCAGTACAAGTGATGCTGATGTTCCCGATTATTATCCATGAAATGTCCGGCAGCCATACAGCCGTAAAATGGATGTATGCTATCGAAGCAATTATTTCCCTGACATTGCTTTACCCTATCGCACGGTGGAGTGAAAAACATTTCCGCATGGAACAGCGCCTGATGATAGGTTTATCTTTAATGAGCCTTTGCATGTTTCCTATCGGCTGGATTAACCAATTACACCTGCTTTTTGCCCTTATTGCCCTATTTTACTTGGGAACGGTCACGGCAGAGCCTGCTCGGGAAATCCTCAGCGCCGGTCTGGCAGACCCAAGAGCTCGTGGCAGTTATATGGGATTCAGTCGATTAGGGCTGGCGCTTGGTGGTGTGTTGGGCTATACCGGTGGTGGCTGGCTTTATGATACCGGTCATGCATTGAATATGCCTCAATTACCATGGGTTTTATTGGGATTGATCGGCTTGTTCACCATTTATGCTCTTCATCGCCAATTTAATCAGAAAAAAATCGAACCAATAACCATTAGTAGACATTAACAATATAAATAATGGTGTAGAATCTGCCCAGCAAAAATAAATATAGGAGCCAGCATGAAAAAGTTTTTATTAGGGGCAGCGTTAGTGCTGATTGGTTTACTCAGTGGTTGTGGTCAGTTTAAAGATCTCAGCATCAGTGAAGGCTTGCTCAATGAATATTTATTAAAAAAAGTGCATTATCAGAAAGATATTGGCATTGCTGGCATAGCAAATTTCAATGTTTCTCTGGGAAATTTAAGTAGTCAGATAGGCCGTCAGGATCCTGAAAAAATTATCCTGACCAGCAAAGCCAAGGTTGAAATTGCAACATTATTCGGTTCAACACAGGCAGATATGACATTGGCTATCAGGGCCAAGCCTGTATTTGATGCAGAGAAAGGGGCTATTTTTGTTAAGGGGCTGGAAATTATCGATTATCAAACTACCCCTGAAAAAGTAGCTGGGCCGATCAAAGCATTGATTCCTTACCTGAATACCTCGCTAACTGAGTTTTTTGATACTCATCCGGTTTATGTTCTCAATCCGGAAAAAAGCAAGTCCGAAGCAGCAGCGGCAAAATTCGCTAAAGGACTGGAAATTAAGCCGGGAAAATTGGTGATTGGGTTAACTGATAAATAATTTTCATTGTGATTGAAATAGTAAGGGCAAATTATTCATAAATAATTTGCCCTTATTTTATCGATAACTAATCCAATTGGCCTCAGTTAAGTGACAATGTCACTCCGATTCCAGTTCTTCACGTAAAGCCTGTAACGCTTCACGGGTAATCATAGCCAGAGTCCGATAAAAGCCGCTGGCAGCATGAGCTTCAACTTTTCCAAGGAACTGCCCACACCACGGCAATAAATATTCATCAAATAATGTTATCTGAGCCTGAACTTCATCTTCTGCCGCCTGATCTTCCAACCATGATACAGCCAGCAATAAAGAGCCAAACTGATCGGCTGCCGTATCAGATAATGGCATACCCCGCTCACTCAGAAACTGGCGCACTTCATTTTCTGTTCCATCAGTATAATCAGAGCGGCAAATGGCAACCTTAGCGGCTTCCCCGACAAACAGCGCCTGATAGTCTGATTCTATTACAGATAACTCACTGCTTTGTTGCAGGCGAACCAATAATTCATCCTGTTCTAAAGGCCATGCCTGCTTTAATTTACCTTCAGCAATCATGTTCATCAGAGGCTGCAACATAGGATCTTGCGGTGCGCGGTTAAACAGGGTTCCTAAAATACGGCAGACAATCGAAAATTCATTCATGACTTCATTAAATCCCAATAAGTTAAAATAACGACTCATTCAAATGGCGCTATTTTGCTAATCATCCGCTACGCTGTAAAGCAGCTTATTAATAGCCACGCGATATATCCACAAGGCCAGTTGGTGTTTGCCCCTGCTCCATTCTCCGGATATTCTCACAAATAGCGTCCATTGCCTGTTCAGGAATGGTGTTTGCAGCAATATGTGGCGTAATAGTAATACGGGGATGAGTCCAGAACGGGTGCATATTTGACAGCGGCTCTTCAGCGAAGACATCAAGTGTTGCGCCGGCAATATACCCTTTATCAATGGCAGTCAGTAAATCCTGTTCAACAAGATGAGAACCTCTCGCTATGTTAATGATATATGAACCTTTTTTTAATTGACTAAATGCCGAAAGGTTTAACACACCGCGGGTTTCAGACGTACTGGGAAGTAAGTTAATTAATACTTTACAGTCAGAAAGAAACTCTCCAAATTGTTTTTCACCATAAAAATTTTCAACGCCGGTAATTTGTTTTGGCGTCTTACTCCAACAACGTACCGTAAAATTAAACTCAGCCAATTTCTCAATCACACAGCGCCCCAAAACCCCGGCACCCAGTACACCAATAACAAATTCTTTTCGATCGTGTGGAGATAATGGCTGCCAGATACGCTGTTCCTGATTACGTTTATACTCGTCCATTCGCCGGAAATAGTGTAACACCGCACTAACTGCATATTCCTGCATCTGATACCCCATCCCCGTATCTTCGAGGCGGATTAACGGGACATTAGCTGGCAAAGCTCCGGGGTTTTCCAACTCTTGTTGAAGAATAGAATCAACACCAGCACCCAGAGAAAATATGCCCTTAAGATCTGAGCGCTCGGTCAACATTTCATAGGGAGGGTGCCAAACAAGAGCATAATCTGCAGGAGCATTATCTCCCTTAGCCCACTTTCTCACTTTAGCATCAGGTAAACGTTCCGTTATTCCTTGAACCCACTTATCGGCATCAGACGCAGGACTAAAAAAAATGATGTTCATATAATCTTATCCCTTTTTATTTTTTAATAGATTAAAACTATTGCCGAAAGGTAAAATGTCAAGAAAAACATAGCCGAACGTCGTACATTCGCTCACCAATATCCACTATTCAATTGAATTGAATCAATTTATATTTCTGCCGATTTTCATGTACTGAAGATTATTTTTAAATTAACAGTAATAACTCCCAAAAAAAACAGACCTACAAGTAGTCGCTATAACACACTTGATTATATGTAATCCCTATTTTTTGAGACAAACAGGAATCAAAACAGAGACAAAACCCCGCATAAGTCACTCAGAAAATAGATAAAAAAATATCGGCTTTATTTTCAATCGTTAACTAATTGTTAAATATTATTCGCTTTTAATTGCGCTGAAATGGAGTTACTAGATTTTGTGGCAAGTAGTGCTACATACGATGTAGGAAATAATGATGAAAAAATATCTTCTTCTTTGTCTGGTAGCTAGCACAATTCTTTTCGCTCCAATGCAAACCTATGCTTCGATTTGCCAGAATCGGACTGGCAGCGATTGGGCTCAATGTATGACTGCGTGCCTAGTGTTTTTCGGTAATAGTCCAACTGGGTACGATGTTTGTCTATCTTTATAATAACACCAAGTAGGACGGCAATATCCACCACACTCTCACCCACAAAGTGTCCTAACATACTCCTGTCACCCCAGATCAAATAACTCTGAGGTGGCAATACGTTTTCTGAGTAACCCATAATTTCTGGCAGTGGAGTCTGTAAACCGAACGAGGATTACATTAACTTTTATGTTTTTTCAGAGATGCAATAAGTGACGCGCTACCAGCCACACAAATAGCTCCCAAAAGAAGCATGACGACAAATACAGACAATAACAGATTAAAGTGAGATATTTCTGCCGCAATTAAGGGCCCGATACTGGCACCAATAAATAGAATGAACCCATTAAGCGCCATTCCAGCACCTCTATTCGGCGCTGATAGAGAACCAAACTGCGTGATCATCGCAGGAATAGCAAGGGCGATACCAATAACAAAAACCAGACTACCAATGGCAACGCCAATCAAGGACTGTGATAATATAGCTTCCAGTGACAACCCGACAGCAGCGGTAATATAGCCCATGATAGCAATTGTAGGCATACTGATTCTGCTAGCTAACACCCCAACCAGCAGTGCTGCAAACATGCCCGGTAATCCAATTAAACGCAGTAAAATGACTTTATCCGGCGTCAGACCCAGCTCCCATAAATGGGGACCTAACGCCATGTACATGGCGACAAATGATAACAACAACGTAATATGCGCGAATGACAGAAGTAAAACCGCCGGACGAACGATAATTCTTCCTAATGTTATGAAACGATGACCAAGATGCCCCTCGGTAATAAAACGTTTCGGTTCTTTGACCATGATAATAAACAGTGGGATCATCGCCATCAGACATGTTCCCGTCACCAGAAAGACTTCGTTCCAATTCCATCGTAGAGCTATCCAAGCTGCTAAAACCTGCCCGAAAATACCTGCCACAAGAAACGATGTGGACATAGTTCCGATTGCGGTCGCACGGTAACGCGCTGGTACTGTCTCAGCCAGATATGCCAGCGCTATGGGAGCAAAGCTAGAGGCTGCCAGCCCCTGAACCACACGTAAACCAGCCAACCATGATAATGACGGTGCAAACGAACATGCGAGTGTGGAAACCGATATTGCCATTAATCCCCATAACATCACAACGCGGCGACCATACTGATCCGATATTGGTCCCCAAATCAGGAATCCTATTGCATAAGCCAGACTAAAACTTGTGGCAAGCGCAAGTGTAACTTCATCCGAATCTACCAAACTAAAATTCTGGCTGACAAGCGTTAGCAGAGGGATCGCCAAATAAAGCTGAGTTAAGACAAACAATGCTATTACCGCCAACAACATAACCACACAGGCACCTGCTACATAGGTTTGTTCTGATGAAGCGGTCTGGTTGTCTATATTCCCAACAATCTCTTCTATATGTTCTCTCTGATTATTCACAATCTACAGTCTCCGATCCTACTACTGCTGATGGGATATCCCCCGCCAAAGCAGAGGGGAATAGTGTGGAATACCTGAACTATACCTATTAAGAACTACACCTATTAATTAGTATCGAGTGTGTCAGCACCCAAATCCAACTAAAACGTTGGAATTTATTATAGTATTATTTTTGTAATGGCAACAACTGATAAATAGGACAGCAAATTATGGCTTGGGATACAGAGGCAACAAAGCGCAGGATTTTAGAAGCAGCAGTAAAAGAGTTTGCCTGCCTTGGACCTGATGGTACTACCATCGAAAAGATTGCTAAGTTGGCCGGAGTGAATAAAGAACGTATTTACAACTACTTTGGTAATAAACGAGCATTATTTTCAACTGTGCTACGCAGTGAATTAGCCAGAGTCGCTCAGGAAGTGCCGATTAAGCCTTTCACCATTGAGGAAATTGCAGAGTATGCCGGTAAAGCCTACGATTATCACCACGAGCATCCTGAATTAAGTCGACTTATGCGCTGGGAAGGGCTTGTTTTCAACGGTGAAGTGCCGGACGAAGAACAACGACGCGAATACTACAGTTCCAAGGTTCAGGCTGTAACTGATGGGCAGCAGCAAGGTTCAATCACACAGGCGCTGGCTCCCGATCATCTGGCATTCTTGATATTGTCTCTGGCGGGGTGGTGGTCAGCAGTACCTCAGGTAGCGCGTATGCTCACAGGCTCAGATAGCCAGCAGGAACATGCCAGACGCCGTGCTTCTGTTGTTGAAGCTGCCCGACGATTAGCATCAGCCCCCTAAATTACAGAAAAAATCATCTGCGCTTTGATTAAAAGCAACTAAAAAAGTGCTATCTACTGCTATAAATGCTTATCAAGCATGCAAATTGTTTTTTATTTGTCTAATCAATCAAAAAGCGCGAAAAAATCGTGATAAGTCTGTTGACGCCTGCGCTGCTTTTCCCTATAGTAACGCCCCGTTGCAGCGATGAATACAAACGAAATTGCTGAAATGACAAAATAGGGTGAGGTGTCCGAGTGGTTGAAGGAGCACGCCTGGAAAGTGTGTATACGCGAAAGTGTATCGAGGGTTCGAATCCCTCCCTCACCGCCATATTTTGTAATCAACTGAAAAATTAAAAAACGGTGAGGTGTCCGAGTGGCTGAAGGAGCACGCCTGGAAAGTGTGTATACGTGAAAACGTATCGAGGGTTCGAATCCCTCCCTCACCGCCATTATTTTATATCAGTTGAATAAATGATAAAGACATAATACCTCGTTAAAATAACGGGGATTTTTTGTTTTATACTACTCAAAAATCCCTTTTTTATTCTCATTCCACTCTTCTTTTTTGCCGATCCTTATAATAAGGAATATAGAGATTCAATGTTCCACCCCAGAAAATACCATCTAACAAACCACTGGCAAAACCAAATAATAAATTAAAGCTAAAAGAGTGTGTTAGCGCGGGATGTATTGCTGCCGTAGCGGAAATAATGAATTTAACGCAAAATATGACCAGAATAAAAATCAAGGTTAAAGGAGTGCCTGAACGGATAATTAAATCGCTATCAGGTTTTTGTCTTAAGCGGGGTTGAGTACTCCATAATGTCCAGCCTATTGCAATACCGGCCAATATCCCCACAACAAGTGCTAATAATGCCGAAGCCTGAAAAACCGTTTCATGCAGTACATTGTAAACGGCCCAGATAAAAAATACGATTGGTAATAAGAATAGACGGCTCACCGTCATTTCTCTGTCATCTAATGCTTTAATGCCACGGAGAACCAAAAAAATAAATAAGATCCAAACCCATACTGGCGTGTCTTTGATAATCATCAGAATTGACATATCTTTCCCCTTTCTTAGTGCTCTTATTTTTAAAAGAGCCTAATCATATAGGCTCTTATTATAATGGCTCCTGAGTAGGTTTTCTATTTTGTCTTCTCTTTAATCCAATAAACAAACCCGAATCATATGGCCATCAGGATCCTCAATAACAAACGTACGGCCAAATACTTCGGTATAAGGTTCTTGTAATACTTTAACTTTCAGTTCCTGTTGCCATTTTAAAAATAATTTATCGATATCTTCACTATTTGGTAGCATGATACCAATTTCGGAGAATCGAGGAGTACTTAGATCAGGTTTCGTACCTCCTGACCAAATGGAAAATAAGGCTTCACCGCCAGCAGAGAATGCAACGTAACGTTGGCCAGAAAAAACCGGTTCAGAATTAAAGATTTTTGTATAAAAGGATGTCGAACGCGCTATATCAGTAACATAGACAAGCTGAAGATTAGGTTTAGCAGTTATTTTTTCCATCTTACCCTCATATTAATATAATAAATATTCTTTATTCGTATTTAAATAACAGACTGAAGTAATTCAGTTTTCCCTGATTAATATTTTTTATACTTAATAGATTTCAACAGTCGCTTTCAGCCTTAATACTGTCTCAACTAAATCATGCGTAACTTGCTTAAAGAAATTCTGAACCTGAATAGCAGGTACATTTGAATCAGGCATAAGTGATACTGTTGCCTTAATCAGATATTCCTTATTGTTCTCACCTGGGATAATTTGATGAGAAAAAGTTAAAGTTCCTATATGCGGGAGACTAACCTGATCAGTAAATTCTTTATTGACTTCAATATTTGAAAGATAGAATCGAATTTCTGGCTTTCCCCTTAATACCATTTTTCCGTATTGCCCGGTTTTTACCTCACCTTCAAATTGAAAAAACTCAAGATCAATTTCCCATTTTTTCCTTAACTCAAAATCAACATAATGAGCCCAAATATGGGATGGTTCAGCTTTTACTGGAGTAGAAAAAGACAGAACGAGCATGAAATACCTCCAACTATTGTATGTGCTACTTAGAATAGTTGTAAGGTATCAACACTGAGTGACAGTTTCTGTCAGTAGCCTGACTTGATTAGTGAGGTATTTTCTTAAATTCTCTCCACTCTTTCAGTAAGGATTGCCTTGAACGGGGGTAACACTGTTTTTCAACATGTAGGCTCAAAATTCTGTCAGACCGGAAATGTCGGAATTCCCCCCGCAATTCACACCAGCCAATCACAATACTGACATTTTCAAAATACCCTAATGCAAATGGCCAGATAGTTCTTTCAGAATCCTGCTCTTTCAAATCCCGATAAGTCAAAGTGACTTTACGTCTGGCACGAATTGCCTGCCGGATTGATGAAATATCGATCACGGGCTGGGTAGCGGCTGCCGCTGGCCCGACTAACAAAGAACTGCTCTCCAGAAGTTGCTTCAATTCTGTTGGTATAACCGCTGCAATTTTATTGACGACACTCTTTGCTGATTCTCTCAATTGTGGATCTGCTCGTTTAACCACCCAATTAGCACCTAATGCCAGCGCTTCGATTTCATTATGGGTAAACATCAGAGGCGGCAAAACAAAACCGGGCTTTAAGACATACCCTACCCCCGGCTCCCCCTCAATAATCGCTCCCTGCTCCTGTAAAGTGGCAATATCCCGATAAAGCGTTCTTAAGCTAATATTCATCTTCTGAGCTAAGACTTTTCCCTGCACAGGAAAGTGATAGCTACGTAATATTTCAATCAAAGATAACAGACGCTGTGCTCTGGACAATATTCCATCCTCATCCAATTTGTTTATTTATTTCGTAAATCATAGGCTAACTATTAGAGCGGACTCAAATGAATCTGTGGGGATATTGGTGAATACATATGCGGAAGCAAGTTATGAGATCCATAAAATAACCCGGCTTTATCAACCGGGTTATTTTATGGATCAATGGAACACAAATCTGACAATACAGCTTCAATAGCATCAATTCAGGCTGTCATCGGCGGTCGGCGGTCTTTCCAGGGCATTGCACATTCCAGTTGAGTAGAAACCTGAAGAACAGTAGCCTCATCACCATAACGCCCGACAAGCTGTATGCCAATAGGAATACCCTCATCACTCCAGCCCAGTGGCAATGAAATAGCTGGCTGACCGGATATATTGAAAGGATAAGCAAACACTGAATCTGCCCATTTGGCGTTGTAACGGTCGATATCCTTCTCCGACATATCATAATACCCTGTGGGACGCGGTAGTTGTGTCAGCGTAGGAGTAATAAAAATATCGTAAGGCAAAAGCTGGGTTGCCAATTCACGCCCGAGTAGGCGAATGTGCTCTATATCATTTGAATGAGTTATACCATTGATAGAACGCCCGCGGTCAATCGTCGCCCAGGTCACAGGCTCAACATCGTCAGCGGTTACCGGGCGACCAACGATACCCGAGAGTTGATTGAACGTTGCCGCAGTCTGCACACAAATCATATTTGTATAAGTTTTCCACGCAGTATCCGCATCAAACGTCATATCATATTCTTCAACAATGTGACCGAGTCTTTCAAGTTCACGCACTGTCGCCAGCACAGCGTTTTTAACCTGCGGATCCATCTGAGTACCATTTGGCGGTGAAACTGTAAACCCAATGCGTAATTTGCCCGTATCACGCTCTGACAGTTCTAACCATGGCAAGTCGGGAGTCGGAGGCGTGTAAGGCTCACCCGGAAGTGTTCCTGCCAAAGCATCCAAATAAGCCGCCGTATCTCTGACAGAACGTGTACAACAAAGAAAATAGGCACCACCATACCAGTAGTCACCATAAGGAGCTAAAGTCACACGCCCTCGTGATGGTTTCATCCCCACAATACCACAACAGGATGCAGGAATACGGATCGAACCTGCACCATCGCTGGCTTCTCCGATAGGAACAATACGTGCAGCAACGGCCGCCGCCGTCCCGCCACTCGAGCCACCCGCAGTAATTTCCTCTTTCCATGGATTTTTTGTAACACCATAGAGTTTGGGTTCAGTACTGATTGACCAACCATTCTCAGGCGCATTTGATTTTCCGACCAATATCAGCCCGGCACGTTTAATACGCCGGGTTGCTTCAGAATCAAACGGCGCTGTCATATTCTTCAGATAATAAGAGCTATTGGTGAATGGTGCCCCTTTCCATAGGGAGGCGAGTTCTTTAAGTAAGAATGGAACGCCAGCAAAGGGAGCAGAATGATCAACGGAAGCCGCTGCTTCTCTACCCATATCGTAGAGTTTATGAACCACAGCATTCAGTTCAGGATTAAGACGCTCAATGCAGGTAACAGCGGCTTCTACCAACTCTTCGGGAGTTACTTCACCCAGCTTCACCAATCTGGCCAGACCAAGTGCATCCGACTCAGTATAAGTATTGATAAGACTTTCAGTTACTGCCATATCACCCCCCTTCATTCCAAAAAAGACACTTTTTAGACGAATTCAGTCTAGAACTATCCGAATTATTGTCAATGACAAGTTTTTATCCATGATAACTCAATGAAAAAAACAATTTATGTTTTGGAATAATCTTAATCATATAGTTGAGATGAATAAATTGTTCCAGTAACGGGACGAACTGAAATACGTCAAACATAATTACATTATTAATAAAACATATTAAAAATAATCAATTCAAATAACTACATATATAACCATATTTAAATCATTATATTTGAAATGAAAAAGAATTTGTCATAAAACATGATTATAAAATTGCAGTAAATTAAATATGGAATTGGAGTTAGATATTAATCTGTTGATTTTTAATCACTTAAGCCCAAAAAAGAACAACCACAAAAAAAATTGAAATTATTTTTTTCCTGTGAGTATAATGAGCCAGTGTATTGATAATTTAATAATCTTAAAATTACTATCACATCTTTTATTTTCCATGCTCTTCAAAATGTTAACACTAACTTCACACAACAAATAATATATCAGCCTATTGAAGGAGTTTATTATGATTGATAGCGATAGCGATGATGATGGTGTAACCATTGATGAAAAAATTAATGGACTTATTAATCTTGGAGATTTAGAAAAGATTCATCAAGATGGAAAAAATATCAACCATAGAAAACCTGTTAATTTTATTTTACCTGGAAATAAAAAAATAAAGCTTAACAAAACCGTTCTATCAAACAAACCTGATTATATTTCCGCGTTTAAAAGAATGAATGAGACTATTTTACCAAATAGACTTAACATGATGAATAAACCTCTTTCAATTCATAAAAATATGTCATTGCAGCACGCGGCGAATCCAAAATCACTGTATTACTTAGAAAAAACCGACAACTATTTTTTAAAAAATTATGTAAGCCATGAATCTATATTAGCTAATGGCAGGTATATCTTTGTTATTTCAGTTAACGACCCTCTTACTATATGTTGCGCAAGAACCGTACTAGATAGTAACTATCATTGGTATGACGCTGTTGATGGGCATACTTCAATAGGCAATAGACAGCCAGTGTATTTCGCAGGGAATTTATTATTTAAACAAGGTATATTACTGGAATGGTCAAACGCCAGTGGGCATTATAAACCCCCTGAAGATTGGAGACTATTACTAAGCCCTTACATCAGGAGACTTCTACCCGATAGTAAATTCAAGAGTATCAAATTTGTTAAGAATCAACCTTCATATAAGAAAAAAAGAGAACCTCTTCCTGACCATCTCTACGAGAAGTACAAGCGATGGTTTCCAGATAAATATAAATGAAAATATATAGCAAGAAAATTAACCTTGTAGCTGTTCTAGCCTGAAACACCCTACGGGTTAATTATTCCTATTCCCCACACATCTATTCAGGATGCTCTGGAGAATTTTTGTAAGCAATAGAATCACACGTTGCAAACCATCAGGCTTGAACTAATACACAACCCACTCTCCTTTCCACTTCTACAATATCTAAATTGAAATATAAACATGTAAAAACAACTTAATTTAACGCATAGCTTTCATGATTTTTCTTGATTAATGTAGATAATAAATGAATAATTAAATTCATCATCAACGTTAATGTTTTTACCTCTAACGGATCTAGGGAATAATGACTATATATGATCTAAAACCCCGTTTTCAGAACCTGTTACGCCCTATCGTCATTCGTCTTCATCATCTGGGTTATACGGCCAATCAAACCACGCTAGCCGCTCTGTTTTTATCACTTTTTATCGGTCTATTATTAAGTTTCTTTCCCTCGCCTTCCCTATATTGGATACTGCCTGTTTTTCTGTTTATTCGTATGGCACTGAATGCAATTGATGGAATGCTGGCGCGGGAACATAACCAAAAGTCTCATTTAGGCGCTATTTATAATGAGTTAGGGGATGTTATTTCTGATGTTGCCCTCTATCTTCCCTTCTGTTTTTTACTCGGTGTCAACAATATCAGCTTGCTGATAATTCTATTTCTTACCATTTTAACCGAGTTTATTGGCGTATTAGCGCAAACCATTGGCGCATCACGACGCTATGATGGCCCAATGGGAAAAAGTGACCGTGCTTTTGTTTTTGGTGCTTATGGGTTAATTATTGCCATTTCTCCTTCGGCTTTAAGTTGGAGTAGCTATCTGTTTCCTTTTATCGCTATCTTACTCTTAGTAACTTGCTATCAGCGGGTTGTCAAAGCTCTGTATGAGATCAGGCAAATTGAACAATCCCAATCCAGATAAGGCCCCCACAATGACACAGTTATTCAGTCAACGTATTGCTGAGGAACATTACTTCACTACATCTGATGATGTATCTCTGTTTTATCGCCACTGGCCACAGCAACAAATTAAAGCAGAAAAAGCGATTATTATTTTTCACCGGGGTCATGAACACTCCGGGCGCGTTCAGCATATTGTTGATGAGCTCAATCTGCCTGATTTTGCTTTCTTTGCGTGGGATGCCCGTGGTCACGGTCTGACAAAAGGAGCACGTGGCTACAGTCCGTCAATCGGCACATCAATTCGTGATGTAGATGAGTTTGTCCGGTTTATTGCCGCTAAATATGATATTGCAATGGAAAATATCGTAGTAATTGGTCAGAGTGTCGGCGCGGTGTTAGTATCCGCCTGGGTACATGATTATGCGCCGAAAATCCGGGCAATGATCCTTGCGGCTCCGGCTTTTGATATTAAATTGTATATTCCTTTCGCTACTCAGGGATTGCAGTTGATGCAGAAAATACGCGGGATTTTCTTCGTCAACTCCTATGTAAAAGCGAAATTTTTAACCCACGATGAAGCCCGCATTGCATCTTATAATAACGACCCACTGATTACCCGTGAGATTGCAGTCAATATCTTGTTGGAGCTTTACCAAACCTCAGAACGTGTCGTCAGAGATGCAGCCGCTATCACACTTCCTACTCAGTTATTCATTTCAGGCAGTGATTATGTTGTGAACTCAAAACCACAGCACCAGTTCTACCAGCAATTAAGTAGCCCGATGAAAGAGAAGCATGTCATGGCTGGTTTCTATCACGATACGCTGGGTGAAAAAGATCGCCACCTTATTTTTGATAAGATCCGGCTTTTTCTGGAACGTATTTTTGCTATTCCACGTTACCAGCATAACTATGCGCTGCAAGATATCTGGAGCGACTCCGCCGATGAGTTTCGTGCGCTCAGTACGCCGCTTTCCCATTTCAGTCCCAAAAACCTCGCTTATCAATTAATGCGTAAAGCCATGGAGAGTGATTTGGGTAAGGCTTCAGAAGGAATACGGTTGGGTCTTACAACAGGGTTTGATTCCGGTTCTACACTCGATTATATCTACCGGGATCAGCCACAAGGTCAGGGAATTTGGGGGAGATTGCTGGATAAACACTATCTGAACAGCATTGGCTGGCGTGGCATACGGCAACGTAAAATTCATATAGAAACGCTGATCCAACATGCTATTCGTTGTTTACATGCACAAAAAATGCCAGTACACATTGTGGATATTGCTGCCGGGCATGGGCGCTATGTGCTTGATGCCATCAACGAGTTCAGCAAAGTAGATTCTGTTTTACTGAGAGATTATAGCGATATTAATGTGCGTCAGGGGCAGGCTTATATTGAAGAACGCCATCTGTCAGAAAAGATTCGGTTTGTTATCGGGAATGCTTTTGATGCTGACAGCATAGCCTCAATAACACCTACACCAACATTAGGAATTGTTTCAGGTCTCTATGAATTATTTTCTGATAATAATCTGGTCAGAAATTCCCTGCACGGCCTTGCTGAAGCTATTACAGAAGATGGCTACCTGATATATACCGGGCAACCGTGGCATCCGCAGATTGAAGTTATTGCCCGTGTTCTTTCAAGCCATAGAGAAAATAAGCCGTGGATCATGCGTCGTCGCACACAAGGTGAAATGGATTCATTGGTGGAAGCTGCCGGGTTTGAGAAGTTATACCAGTTAACAGATAACTGGGGTATCTTTTCCGTTTCAATTGCTAAGCGTGTTTATCGTTGAAAATAATATGAGCCAGTATTCACTGGCTCATATTATTTTATTAAAACTTTTCATAACGATGAATTCATATTCTCGTTAATTTAACAAAATCATAAAAGCATCAAAAACAGCATTCGATTGATTTTTATTTATTCAACGCTAACCTATCAGGTAACTTTTTGACGTATAACACCTTTATTAGGTAACTAACGCGATATCCTTATCCCTGTTTCTTATTTCAATCCACTATACACAATGGACTTCAAGATACATCGCGGCGGCAAGCAACTTGAATGACAAAGTGTATAAATGGATCTTTTATTCTTAGGTCTTACATGAAATGAATACTATAAAAATCAATGGAGTACGGATTTTTAGCGCCTTTATTGACGCCTGCTGGAAAGAATCTTACTCTTTCTCCCGTTTTATCAAAGATATCATTGCCGGGATCACTGTGGGTATTATCGCCATTCCTTTGGCAATGGCTCTGGCTATAGGGAGTGGAGTGGCACCGCAGTATGGTCTGTATACCGCCGCAATCGCCGGTATCATTATCGCCATTACCGGCGGTTCACGTTATAGCGTATCGGGGCCGACTGCCGCCTTTGTCGTCATTCTCTACCCGGTTTCACAACAATTTGGCCTGAGTGGCCTGTTGATAGCGACACTCATGTCCGGTGTCATTCTGATTGTTATGGGTCTGGCTCGTCTTGGTCGTCTTATCGAATATATTCCGCTTTCTGTCACCCTTGGGTTCACTTCCGGCATTGCTATCACCATTGCCACTATGCAAATACAAAACTTCTTTGGCTTGCAAATCAGCGAAGTTCCGGAAAATTATATCGATAAAGTCATTACTCTCTCTCAGGCAATTCCTTCATTTCAGTTCAGTGACTCACTTATTGGCCTGACCACCCTTCTGATATTAATTTTCTGGCCCAAACTGGGACTCAAGTTACCGGGGCATTTACCTGCTTTAGCTGCCGGTACGGCTGTGATGGGTATAATGCACCTGCTGGGGCATGATGTAGCCACTATCGGCTCTTCATTCAGTTATACGCTGGAGGATGGAACACAGGGTCAGGGCATTCCGCCAATTTTGCCCCAATTTGTATTACCGTGGAATTTACCGAATTCACCTTCTTTTGATATCAGCTGGGAGACGATTTCTGCATTAATGCCTGCTGCATTTTCAATGGCTATGTTAGGTGCTATTGAATCTTTACTGTGTGCGGTCATTCTTGATGGTATGACAGGAAAAAAACATCATTCCAACAGTGAGTTGGTCGGGCAAGGCTTAGGGAATATTGCAGCGCCCTTCTTTGGCGGTATCACAGCAACCGCCGCCATTGCCCGTTCGGCAGCTAATGTACGAGCCGGAGCAACCTCCCCTGTCGCCACAGTCATTCACTCTTTATTGGTGTTATTAACTTTATTGTTTCTGGCTCCTATTCTTTCATACTTACCGTTAGCTGCAATGTCCGCTATTTTACTGATTGTGGCCTGGAACATGAGTGAAGCCCATAAAGTGGTGGACTTAATTCGCCATGCCCCCAAAGATGACATTATTGTGATGCTGCTCTGTATGTCATTGACCGTTCTGTTTGATATGGTGATCGCAATTACTGTCGGGATTGTTCTGGCATCACTACTGTTTATGCGGAAAATAGCCAATATGACCCGTATCAGCACTTCTGCCATAACAGATACTGAGAAAGGACTATTGGTCGTTCGGATTAACGGGCCACTTTTCTTTGCGGCTGCGGAGCGCATTTTCACTGAATTAAAAGAAAAAAGTGTGGAATATCAGAATATTATTATGCAGTGGGATGCAGTTCCTGTGTTGGATGCAGGCGGGTTACATGCTTTTCAGAGTTTTGTTCGCGAAATGGCTAAAGCCTCGAAGCAGGTTGTTGTCTGTGATATCCCTTTCCAACCTCTGAAAACACTGGCAAGAGCCAAAGTCACACCCATTACAGGGCAACTCAGTTTTTATGCGACTTTACCTAAGGCACTAAAAGAGATGAAAGTTGAATATTCACCTGAAATTTGTGTTTCAGCGGATAAAGCCCACCATCAATAATTAAAATACGCGGTTACAAGGTATAAATAAATATATACCCAATGGATTTCAAGTTGCATCGCGGCGGCAAGGGAGTTCATCCCCGGGAGCATAGATAGCTATGTGACCGGGGTGAGCGAGTGCAGCCAACAAAGAGGTAACTTGAAAGACGAAGGGTATAACCGCAATTTCAGCAATACATCCGACCAGCTCAAGAATTATTTACTGGTATCCAGCTCCGGGAAGCCTTTCACTACATCATCAATCGCTTTCATCTGCATCAGGAATGCTTCCAGTTTTGCCAGCGGCAATGCAGATGGGCCGTCACATTTTGCATTTTCCGGGTCTGGATGTGCTTCAAGGAATAACCCTGCGATACCCACTGCCATTCCCGCACGAGCCAGTTCGGCAACCTGTCCGCGACGTCCGCCGGAAGCTGCACCGAATGGATCACGGCACTGCAACGCATGGGTAACATCGAAAATAATCGGTGAACCGTTAGTTGCCTGTTGCATTACGCCAAAACCCAGCATATCTACAACCAGATTGTCATAGCCGAAGTTGCTGCCACGGTCACACAAGATCACCTGATCATTACCGCCTTCTTTGAATTTCTCGACGATATTGCCCATTTGCCCCGGGCTGACAAACTGTGGTTTTTTAACATTAATCACAGCGCCTGTTTTCGCCATCGCTTCCACCAGATCGGTCTGACGGGCAAGAAAAGCAGGAAGTTGAATAACATCAACCACTTCAGCTACAGGCTGAGCTTGCGCAGGTTCGTGTACATCCGTGATAATTTTTACGCCGAAGGTTTGTTTCAGTTCCTGAAAAATTTTCATTCCCTCTTCAAGACCCGGGCCACGGTAAGAGCGGATAGAAGAGCGATTAGCCTTATCAAAAGAGGCTTTAAAAACATAAGGAATGCCCAGTTTTTGTGTCACCGTGACATAGTGTTCACAAATCTTCATGGCCAAATCCCGTGATTCCAGAACATTCATGCCACCAAACAACACAAATGGCAGATCATTTGCGACCCTGATATCACCAATATTAACCACTTTCTGTTGCATGCTTATACCTTCTGTTGTTAAGGACAAATGTTAATAACAAACCATTTGTTAATGGGTAAAAAAATTTTTAATAAAACACCAAATCAGGTGTGAATAATTCTGCTATCACCTGCTTAATACCTGACGATCAATGCGATAGTAAGGTTAGTGCAGCACGATGGGTCTACGCTCTCTATCTATAGAGTTAATCTGCATTTTTATCATCTCTGAGATAGGGTCTTCAGGACAATGCTCTACAAAGTAACTCAGATCTGAAACCGCAATATGATTACAGTCAAGCTGGGCATAAATAAGCCCCCGATCACGGATTTCATACGGGTCATCCGGATCAAACATCAACACAACCTCACTGGCTCTGAGTGCCAGTTCCATCTTTTTTTCTTCCATCAGAGAAACTTTGATCGTATCCGTGATTTTGCGTACTAAACTGCTGTTATCGGCTTCCTGTAAGTCTTTCTTTTCCAGCCGGACAGTCGGGCCAATGTTACCTTTCAACCAGACATCAAGGATATGTTCATTAAGCGTTTCCCCATTCATGGGGTTAATAAACCAAGCAGGTTGATCAGGCAAATCAATACGCAATATCAACTGGGTCGGAAATATTACCGGCGAGATAGGAATAGCTAACGTCTGAGCGATATGCACAAATAGTGCACCCAGTGCAACCGGTGCCCCCTGACGGGAAGCAATGACACTATCCAGCCATAGAGTATCCGATAGACAGTACACCCCATTTGCTCCGCCAAACTGCCACTCTTGATAAAAAAGTGTCAGTAATGATTGCAGTTTTTCTTTATGGTCATTGATTGAAAAAAGTGCCTGCTGTGCTTCTTCAACTAACACAGCTAACTGTTCTGACACTAATGCCTGAGGGAAATCAGGACGAATAGCCTTTGATACCAGAATAATACCATCAATCAGGGGAGCATCATTGAATTCATAATTAGTTATGGGTTTCATTTTTATTCCATCGACCTACCGTGATACGTTCATTACCACCATAATCCTGAAAAGTCGCTATCTGATGATAACCCTTCTCTAAAAACAGGTTCCTGACAACTGCTCCCTGTTTCCAGCCATGCTCCAATAACAGCCATCCATTCGGTAATAGAAAATGGCGGGCCTGTTCCACGATTGCCTGTAAATCCGCTAAACCATTTTGGGCGGCAATCAAGGCAGTGACCGGTTCAAACCTAACATCCCCTTCTTTCAGATGAGGGTCATTTTCATCTATATACGGGGGATTACTGACAATCATATCAAATTGTCTGTCACCCACTGTAGAAAACCACTCACTTTGCAAAAAATTCACATTGTGAATAGCTACTTGTCCATTGACTTTTCCAACATTGATCTTTTCAATATTGCTTTTTGCCAGTATGACTGCTTCAGGATTAATATCGACTCCTGTCACATGGCAATCACGCCTTTCAGTTGCCAGTGCCAGAGCGATCGCTCCCGTTCCCGTGCCAAGATCGAGTATTTGTGCCGGCGTTTCCGGCAATAACTCGAGTGCTTTTTCCACCAGACACTCCGTATCAGGCCGCGGGATCAGGGTTGCAGGTGATACTGCGAGCGGCAATGACCAGAACTCTTTCTCACCCACGATATAAGCGATTGGCTCACCGTTCAGTCGCCGAGCCAGTAAATCATCAAGCTGAAGGGATTCTGCCCCTGAAATGGACGTTTCACTAAACGCTATCAGGTAGGTACGGGAGCGGCCTGTCACATGCCCCAACAGGATTTCCGCCTCTCGCTTAGGGCTGCTGCCAGCTGGCAAATTATCAGATAACTGAGCCGCTGCGTATTGCAGCCAATGTTGATAATTCATTAATCCTGCTCTGACAGTGCAGATAACTGGTCAGCCTGATATTCAGTAATGATTGGCTGGATCAGCATATCCAGTTTGCCTTCCATGACTTCATCAAGACGGTATAGCGTCAGGTTGATGCGATGATCAGTCACTCGCCCTTGCGGGAAGTTATAAGTCCGGTTGCGATCTGAACGGTCACCGGAACCAAGCAGGTTGCGGCGCTCAGAGGCTTCAGCTTCCTGACGCTTCTGCGTTTCAGCCGCACGGATACGGGCACCCAGCACAGATAATGCTTTAGCTTTATTTTTGTGTTGCGAACGTTCGTCCTGACATTCCACCACTATTCCTGTAGGAATATGGGTAATTCGGATCGCGGAATCGGTGGTATTAACGTGCTGACCACCCGCACCGGAAGAACGGAAAGTATCAATTTTCAGATCTGCCGAGCTGATTTCCGGTAATTCAGCTTCCGGAATTTCCGGCAGTACCGCTACTGTACAGGCCGAAGTGTGGATACGCCCCTGAGATTCTGTTTCCGGCACACGTTGAACACGATGACCACCTGATTCAAATTTCAAATGCCCGTAAACCTGCTCACCAGAAACTTTCGCGATAACCTCTTTGTAACCGCCATGTTCCCCTTCGTTAGCACTCATAATCTCGACTTTCCAACGACGGGATTCTGCGTAACGGCTATACATACGGAACAGATCTCCGGCAAATATTGCCGCTTCATCACCGCCGGTTCCCGCACGAACTTCCAGAAAACAGTTGCGCTCATCATCCGGATCTTTTGGCAACAATAATAACTGGAGTTGCTGTTCCAACTCTTCATTACGAATTTTTGCGTCCTTGAGTTCTTCCTGCGCCATTTCCCTCATTTCAGGGTCATCAAGCATCATCTCGGCTGTCTGTAAATCATCCTGAGTTGTTTTCCAGGATTTAAAACAGCTCGTTACATCAGTAAGTTGAGCATATTCCTTTGATAATGCACGGAAACGCTCTTGATCAGCGATCACTTCGGCATCACCGAGGTGAGCCAGTACTTCTTCATGGCGTTCTTGCAATGCTTCCAATTTAGCGACAATAGAAGGCTTCATTCGTAATATCAGACCTTATTCAGAATAGGGTTATGGATCCAGCCCAAGGCCGTCCCGCAGGAGATTCAGGCGTTCTAAATCGCCGTCACTGGCAGCCTTTTGGAGTGATTTAGTTGGTGTATGGATCAGACGATTCGTCAATTGGTGAGTTAACTGGTTGATGACCTGTTCTGCGTCAGCACCCTGTTGTATGGACATTACTGCTTTTGCAGTCATCTCAGCCCTGATTTTTTCTGCCTGTTCCCGATATTCGCGAATTGTATTAACTGCGCCCTGCGAACGCAACCAATCCATAAAATGAGTGCTTTCTTGTTGTACAATTCCTTCAGCAATCACAGCCGCCGCTTTACGTTGCGCCAGATTTTGCTGAATAATGGCCTGTAAGTCATCGACACTGTACAAATAAGCGTCACTCAATTTCTCAACATCCGGCTCGATATCCCGGGGAACAGCAATATCAATCAACAGCATGGGTTGATTACGGCGCAATTTTAGTGCCCGTTCGACCATGCCTTTACCAATAATCGGTAAAGGACTGGCGGTGGAACTAATGACTATATCTGCTTCTGCCAGACGGGTATCAATTTCTGACAGGGATATCACTTCCGCATTCACCTCACTCGCCAACGTATACGCACGTTCTTTCGTGCGGTTGGCAATCATAAGGTGTTTGACTCGATGCTCTTTAAGATGACGGGCGACCAGCTCAATGGTTTCCCCGGCGCCCACCAGCAGAATACTTAACTGAGAAAGCGACTCAAAGATCTGCCGGGCAAGCGTACAGGCAGCAAAAGCGACAGAAACCGCATTCGCCCCAATTTCTGTTTCAGTTCTGACCCGTTTGGCAACAGAAAATGATTTCTGGAACAGACGCTCTAATTCACCAGATAAGGATTGGGAGTTCTGCGATTCAGAAAAGGCCTTTTTCACCTGACCTAAAATTTGAGGTTCACCAAGTACCAGTGAATCCAGACCGCTGGCCACCCTCATTAAATGACTGACAGCATCACTTCCCAGATGCCAGTAAAGGCTCGTGTTGAGTTCATCGTGGTTTAACTGGTGATATTCGCATAACCAATTGATGAGTTGCTCTTTCAGGTTATCCTGCTGTTCAACGCTGAGATACAGTTCAGTGCGATTACAGGTTGACAGCACAACCCCACCCTTCACCAGCGGCTGCTGGAGCAGGTTATCAAGTGCAAGCCCTATCGTATCGGGAGAAAAGGCTACCCGTTCACGCAAAGAAACAGGCGCTGTTTTGTGATTTATACCGAGTGCTAATAAAGTCATCTTAACTGCGTTGAGTTATCTGGTATGGGCTCATAACAATATTAATAATCATTCTCATAAACCTACACCTTTCGTAAGGACTCTCATTGGTTGAGCATTCTACTTGATGCAACAGTTCAATAAAAGTCAATCAAACAGTTCGACTATAATTATTCGGGAAATTTTAACGAAACTTCGCTAAATTACCTTCTTGATTATAGACTTTGATTGCACATTATTCGCTATCACATCCTTGGGCTACCCTATGAAAATACCATCATTTTTTCGTTTACTTCCCCTCTCCGCTGTTCTGCTGACGGCCTGTACCGTTACACAGGCACCAGACGGAACAGGGTCAATGAGCTCCCCACAATGGAATGATCGTAAAGCACAACTACAAAATTTGACTCATTATCAAACCCGGGGCTCTTTCGCTTATCTGGCAAATGAAAAAAAAGTGTATGCCCGTTTTTTCTGGCAACAATATGCAGCAAATAACTACAAGCTGCTTCTGCTGAATCCATTAGGGACAACTGAGCTGGAATTAGCTGTCCAGCCTAATATGACCCAGATTACGGACAGTGAAGGGAAAAAATATATCAGCCATAATCCGGAAGAACTGATTTATAAGCTGACCAATATGAATATTCCTTTGGATAATCTGAAAAGCTGGATTATCGGCCTCCCCGGAAATGCCCGTGATTTTCAACTGGATAAAAATTATCTGCTTAAATCGGTAAGCGATAAAGAAAATGGTGAAATCTGGCAGGTAAATTATCAGGGATACGATACTTCAATGACTCCCGCCTTACCAAACCGGTTGGAACTGACCCAAGGTAAAAACCGTATTAAACTGAAAATGGATAACTGGACTACCCAATAATGACTTTAACCTGGCCTTCTCCGGCAAAATTAAATTTATTTTTATATATCACCGGGCGCCGTTCTGATGGCTATCATGAACTACAAACACTGTTTCAGTTTCTGGATTATGGTGATGAAATAACCATTACTCCCCGTCAGGATAATCAGATCCACCTGCTGACACCCGTTAAAGGCGTACCAAATGATGATAATCTGATCGTCCGCGCAGCACGATTATTACAAGAGCACGCTGAAAAACAGTCAATCGGCACCCAATACCGGGGCGCAGATATCCGCATTCATAAACGGCTGCCCATGGGGGGGGGTCTGGGTGGCGGCTCTTCCAATGCCGCCACGGTACTGATTGCCCTGAACTATCACTGGCAGACAAACCTGTCGGATGATGAACTGGCTCAACTTGGTGTCACGCTCGGCGCGGACGTACCTGTCTTCGTTAAAGGGCATGCTGCTTTTGCCGAAGGTATCGGTGAAAAACTCCAACCCGCCTCACCTGAAGAGAAATGGTTTCTGGTTGCTCACCCCGGAATTGAGATCCCGACCCCAAAAATATTCACAGATCCTGAATTAAAAAGAAATTCTCCGATCCGCACTTTACCCGCATTATTACAGGCACCATTCAAAAATGATTGTGAGCCAATCGCAAGAAAACGTTTCCGTAAGGTTGAACAGCTTCTTTCATGGCTGTTAGAATACACCCCGTCACGCCTGACCGGGACAGGTGCATGTGTTTTCGGCGAGTTCGAAGCAGAAGCATCAGCCCGTAAGGTGTTAAATCAAGCCCCAGAGTGGATGCAGGGCTTTGTTGCGCGTGGCGTTAACATTTCACCATTGCATACATTTCGCTGTAGACAAACAGCTCTGGGATAAACATGTTATTGAACCAATGGATCGTTGTTTTGCTTTAATGAGTAGCGGTTTGATTGGTCAACAATATCTCTCTGGACGCAAGCCTGAGGTTTTTCTCGTGCCCGATATGAAGCTTTTTGCTGGTAATGCCACCCCTGAACTAGCACAACGTGTTGCCAACCGTCTGTACACAAGCCTGGGAGACGCTGCTGTCGGTCGTTTCAGCGACGGTGAAGTCAGTGTTCAAATCAATGAAAATGTACGCGGTGGCGATGTATTCATCATCCAGTCCACTTGTGCACCAACCAACGATAACCTGATGGAATTGGTCGTTATGGTCGATGCGCTGCGTCGCGCTTCTGCCGGACGTATCACTGCGGTAATTCCTTACTTCGGTTATGCCCGTCAGGATCGTCGTGTTCGTTCAGCGCGTGTGCCTATCACTGCCAAAGTCGTTGCCGACTTTTTGTCCAGCGTTGGTGTAGACCGTGTTCTTACGGTTGACCTGCACGCCGAGCAGATCCAAGGCTTCTTTGATGTTCCGGTTGATAATGTATTTGGTAGCCCAATCCTTCTGGAAGATATGCTCCAGAAAGGGCTGGAAAACCCGATTGTTGTTTCTCCAGACATTGGTGGTGTTGTTCGCGCCCGTGCTATTGCTAAGCTGCTGAATGATACTGACATGGCTATTATTGATAAGCGCCGCCCACGTGCGAACGTTTCTCAAGTTATGCACATCATTGGTGATGTTGCAGGCCGTGACTGCATTCTGGTTGATGACATGATCGACACAGGTGGCACGCTGTGTAAAGCCGCTGAAGCACTGAAAGAGCGCGGAGCGAAGCGGGTGTTTGCTTATGCAACTCACCCAATCTTCTCTGGTAATGCTGTAGAAAACATCAAGAACTCAGTGATAGATGAATTTATTGTGTGTGACACGATTCCTCTGTCTGATGAGGTCAAGGCGTTGAACAAAGTTCGTACTCTGACACTGTCTGGCATGCTTGCTGAAGCAATCCGCCGTATCAGCAATGAAGAGTCAATCTCTGCAATGTTTGAACACTAAGATATAAGTCAGTGCAGATTTCGAGCACAAACTTATACAAGTGATTAAATAAATCATCGCTGAAAAAACCCGTTGGTGCGCCTGTACCAGCGGGTTTTTCTGTTTATTTAGCAATCAAATGAAATAATTAGATATCGGTTTAGTTAATCATGGGAATATTCACAATATAAAAATAATCATCCATATCAACAAGTTAATCTGATTTATGATTAATATCTCCGGAAAACTCGCCATAGACATACCTGAACAGAAAAACAGCTAGTACATCAGTGCATAACAAATCATCTGGTACGTCCAGTCTTCTATAAACGTAACAATACTGGTGCGCCCGTGTGGTTGCTGCTAACCTGTCGCCGTTTTGAAAACTGACGATAAAAATACCTTAAAAAAACAACAATTATGTTAGTAAATATTTTTCATCGAAAAAGTTAAAATTATCTGATGAGATAAATTTCAGGCTCATTTGGACTACTCAGACAGGAAACACCATTCAATCCAGAAAAGTTGTTGCCCATAGATATTGACCTGACCAGCCAGATATCAATCAGACATATTCAACCTATCAGCACCTTCAAATTTATGAAGAGGCGTCGCTTAGGCTTTGCCATTAAAAAAGTCGATGTTGCTGATAAATAAAAACTATTTAAGTAAGGATAATGCTAATGAAAAAGGCATTTTTATTCACACCAGCACTGTTAGCACTTTCAATCAGCACCATCTCTAATGCCCATGCTTATGACCATCTTTATGTTTTTGGTGATAGTTTGAGTGATGGTGGAATTAATGGCCGTTTTACAACCAACCAGGAAGAATTATATGACGAATATCTTTCTCAGGCATTAACTGGTAAAAATCTTAAAGATAGTGGTACCAATTATGCAGCAGGTGGTGCAACAGCCCTAAGAATGCCACGTGATAATTTTTGGCTAAACCTTCTTAATCCTAATACAAAAGCACAAGTTAATCGTTACCTAAAGCAAAATAATGGTAAAGCAGATTCTAATGGGATCTACATCCATTGGGTAGGTGGAAATGATCTTGCCGTGGCTTTAGAAACTGGTGCGAAGTTAAACGCTATTAAAGCAGGAATTCTTCCTCTTCCAGAGGAAATGCCTAAAGAGCCGAGTATCATCATCAAAGACAGTGCAAACGCTGCTGCTCAACAAATTAACCAATTGGTAAATGCTGGTGCCGGATTGATTATTGCACCAACTGTACCTGATGTTGGTACAACCCCTAAATTACTAGAAACAGTGTTGAGTTCAGGATTAGAACAAAAATTAGCTCCAGTGTTAACAGCGAAGCTAGAAAAGGAAGGGAAATCATCGGATGAAATCAAAAAAGAAATCAAAAAAGAAATTGCGACTAAAATCAAAGATATTTTGACTGAAATCCATATAGAAGTTAATAAGCATGATATTCCTAGCGGTACAGGTCGTGAGCTGGCACTCCAAAAAGTATTTGATGGACTAGCGCAAAAAGCTCATGACGATTTTGGCTTAGACTCAGAAAAAGTTAAAAAAGAACTTATTGAAGGGTATGCTCAAGCTAGTGTAGGTGCTACAAAACTCACTAATAATTATAACAATATAGTAGATGATGAAATCAGCAAAAGTGGTGGCAACATACTACGTGCCGATATCTATAGTCTATTACATGAGGTCATAGATAGTCCTTTTACTTATGGTTTTAGTAATAACCTTGGTTATGCCTGCGGTTTAGGCATAAGTTCAAGTGAATGCAAAAAAGGAAAAAATGGCTTTGATAGCAGTAAAGAATTTATATTCTCAGATAATTTCCATCCATCACCACTAGCACACAAAATTATGGGCCAATACATAGAATCCATCTATATTGCCCCATCACAGGTTATGACCCTGAATCAGGTCAACCGTGCTCCGGTTAAAGGTACGCGTGCTTCCCTTGATGGTCATCTGCAACAACTGCGCAGCGGTGGTAATGAACAGGGGAAAACGGGTGTATTCGGTGGCTATAGCGGCGGCCGTAATACCACCTTTACCTTAGGTGGCGATTATCAGCTAACAGAAAGTCTGTTACTGGGTGCTCTGTACTCTAACGATAATACTGAGCGTTCACCGACCTCTAACTTCTCTTATCAAAGTGATGCACATGTTGCCACTGCCTATGGTTTGTGGAACGTATTTAACAAAGCATGGTTAAGTGGTGATCTCCACTATGCGAACATCAATTACGACAGCTTAACCCGCAGCATCAAACTGGGTCAGGCAACTCGCAGAGAAGTCGGCTCCACTACAGGTACACAATGGGGTGCCCGTCTTACTGCCAACTGGGATATCCCAGTCACCAACATCGTAACCACCAGCCCGATTGTGCAGTTCAGCTGGGATAAAGGTGATGTTAAAGGCTATCGTGAATCCGGTCATCAAAGTTCAGCCATGCACTTCAGTGACCAGAGTTACACCTCTAAAATCGCTACGCTGGGCTGGCGTGTAGATACTCAGCTGGGTCGTTTCAACCCATATGCGTCTGTGCAGTTTAATCACCAGTTCGGCGATACTCAGTCTAAAATGCGCAGTGCGATTAATTCCACCAAAACATCCTTTGTTGTGGATAGTGGCAAACAGAGCAAAGACTGGCATCAATATACGGTAGGTGCGAATGCCAATCTGTTCGGTAACGTACGCGGTTTTGCATCTGTCACCCGTAATGAAGGCAGTGCACAAGATGCTAACTATGATTTCAGCTTAGGTATCAATGCCAGCTTCTAATTTTGTAGGTAATAAACCCGATAGAAGCCGATTAATTTTAATCAGCTGATTAAAAATGCAGGGCAACAATATTGTGCCCTGCATTTTTTTATCCCCGTCACCCCCCTTCCCCAGCCTAAACCACATAAAACTTAACACTGAAATAATATAAATATACTGGGTTAACTATTTCAGACACACTGGTCAGACATCACATTATTTACAAATAATTCAATGCGATATGGATTATTTTTTACGTTTGAACATACTCTAATTTAGTCAATTGTTATCGAATGGTTAACAATTTGATCGAACTCACAAAATATTTCACCTGTCAGCACCTCAAAACTTCCGAAAAGTCGTTGCTCAGACTTCGTCATTAAAAAAATTGGGGAACTGATAAATAACAAAAACTATTTATGGAGAATACCAGTGAAAAAGGCTTTTTTATTTGCACCTGCCCTATTAGCACTTTCAATCAGCACCATTGCTAATGCTAAGACTTATAATACGGTTTATGAATTTGGAAATAGTTTGACCGATATTGGAAATAATGGATGTTACACGGCAAAAGATGAAAATGATGCCTGTGATTCATATACTAAAATAGTGAATAAAATATGGACAAATGAAGAACCACTTGCATCAGACTTAGGTGGCAATAACCACGCTAGAGGTCGCGCTACAGCCATTTGGCAACCCTATTTTGGAGAACCTAACAATACAACAAAGGCACAAATTGATAAATATTTTGCAAGTACAAATGGAAAAGCTGACTCTAACGGCGTTTATATCCATTGGATTGGTGGTAATGACCTTGCTGCTGCTTTAATAGCTGGTCAGCAAAATCCTTTTATTGCACAGAATATTGTGAAAAACAGCGCCTATGCAGCCTCAGAGCAAATAACGCAGTTAGTGAACGCCGGAGCCGGATTAATCATTGCGCCAAATGTACCCGATGTTGGAGCTAGCCCTAGGTTACTGGAAAACGTTTTGAAAATAGGATTAAACAATAAATTAGAACCCTTATTAACAAAATATATGGAGGCAGAAGGAAAGTCACCAGAAGAAATAAAGCTTACCATTGAAAATACAACGACAAGCATTTTGAGTGGCATTCGTACAAAAATAAATCAAGCCACTCTTCCTAATAATGATGCGCGCAAAAAAGCGCTCGAAAATGTATTTGATGGGATGGGACAGCTAGCCGAAGATATGCTCAGAGAAATGGCTAAAAAAGAAGTGGAAAAGAGAGAAAAAGAAACGGGAGAAAAACTATCTGAAGAAGTAGCTGAACAACAGATCGAAAATATGGCGAAACAATTTGCTAAAAATTATGGAATAGATCCTAAAAAAATTGCGAAAGAATTTTCTGAAGGATATGCCAACGCCAGTAATGGTGCGACAAAACTCACAAGCCTTTATAATAGTATAATTGATGATAAAATCAGCCAAAGTAACGGCAATATCCTTCGCGCTGATATCTACGGCTTATTAAATGAAGTTATAGATAATCCATTTAGTTATGGTTTTGGCAATAACCTAGGTTATTCCTGTGGCTTAGGTGTAAGCGCCACGAAATGCAAATCTGGAGATAAAGACTTTGATGATGTTATAAAAAAAATATTCTCTGACAACTTCCACCCATCACCATTAGCACACAAAATTATGGGCCAATATATAGTATCCACCCTTATCGCCCCATCCCAAGTAATGACTCTGAACCAAGTCAACCGCACCCCGGTTAAAGGCACCCGTGCCTCCCTTGATGGTCATCTGCAACAGCTACGCCATACCGGCAATGAACAGGGAAAATTTGGGGTTTTCGGTAGCTATACCGATAACCGTCATGACTCCTTTACGTTAGGCGGCGATTACCAACTGGCGGAAAACTTTTTACTGGGCGCTCTGTACTCCAACAACAAATTTGATCGTTCCCTCGTTTCTAACTTTAATTACGAAGGAAATGGGCATGTAGCAACGGGTTATGCACTGTGGAATCTCTTTGATAACGCATGGCTGAGTGGTGATATTCACTATGCCCGTATCAATTACGATAGCCTGACCCGTAGCATCCAGCTTGGTCAGGCAAACCGTAAAGAAACAGGCTCAACCACCGGTAAACAATGGGGTGCCCGTCTTACTGCTAACTGGGATATTCCTGTCACTGATATTGTCACCACCAGCCCGATTGTGCAGTTCAGTTGGGATAAAGGTGATGTTAAAGGTTATCGTGAATCCGGCAATAACAGTTCTGCCATGCATTTCAGTGACCAAAACTATACCTCTAAAGTCGGAACACTGGGCTGGCGGGTAGATACCCAGTTGGGGCGTTTTAACCCATATGCCTCCATTCAGTTTAACCACCAGTTCGGCGATACCCAGTACAAACTAAGCAGTGCGATTAACTCCACCAAGACATTGTTTGTTACGGATAGCAGTAAACAGAGCAGAGACTGGCGCCAATATACTATAGGTGCGAATGCCAACCTGTTCGGTAATATCCATGGTTTTGCTTCTGTTACCCGTAATGAAGGCAGTTCGCAGGATACAAACTACAATTTCAGTCTGGGTGTCAGCTCTCGCTTCTGATTTGATGTCGTAAAAAATAAAGCTAAAAAACAACAAGCAAAATAAAGCGCAAGGGAAAATAATCTCTCCCTTGCGCTTTTCTTGTCCCGTCATATTTTCTCTTTCTATATACATCCACATCACGTTGATTTTCCGTATAAGTAGCCAGAAGTAATATCGAATTGAAATTATCAGGGGATATAAGGAAGCAACTCTTAATCCAGCAATATTGGGGGATAAGAGCTGTGAAGAAAGCAATGGCTACGTTCTCTGGAGAACTCCAATGAAAAAAGTACTTTTCGGAATATCAACTGCAACACTACTTTTAACCAGTTTCATTACAAATTCCTATGCTTATAACAATACCTATGTTTTCGGCGATAGTCTGAGTGACGGTGGAAATAACGGACGTTACACAACCGATGGAGCAAATAGCGAACTGTATGATGAATATGTGAGCCACTACATTACCGGTAAAGACGACTTAAGGCCTTCCAATAAAAATGGGACTAACTATGCTGAGGGAGGTGCAACCGCGCTACCGATGCCAGACCATCCTTATACAACAGAAGATCAGTTAAATAATTATCTTAAACAACATGGAGGAAAAGCCGATCCAAATGGCATCTATATTCATTGGGTAGGTGGTAATGACATTACTACTGCTTTAAAAGCTTATAATTTTATAACAGGTGATTCTAAACAATCACATAAAATTGTTGATTCCAGTGCAAATGCCACATCAAACCAAATCAACAATCTGGTCAAAGCCGGGGCCGGATTAATCATTGTACCCACCGTTCCTGATGTGGGAACAACGCCCAGAATGATGGAAGAATTGATTACAAAGGGATTAACAACCCTGAACAAAACGCCAAAACAAATTAAAGAAATATTAGAAAAGATCCATAAGGAGATTAACAAACACGATATTCCCAGCGGTGAAGCCCGCGAGATGGCACTAAATAAGCTCCTTGAAAAGTTGGCAAAAGAATCTAGGCTACCTAAAGATGCTTTGGCGAGTTTTTATAACACATACCGCCAAAAAGCCTCAGAGCTCACTGATAGTTATAACCAACAGGTGGATGATAAAATCAGCCAAAGTCATGGCAATATTCTTCGTGCTGACATTAATGCCCTACTGCATGAGGTCATGGAAAACCCCTATGCCTACGGTATTCAGAATACATTAGGTTACTCTTGTCCTCAGGGAATAGACGCGAATAAGTGCTCTTCAAAAGATAAAAATTTTGATAAAGACAAAGAATTTTTATTCTCAGATGGCTTCCACCCAACCCCATATGTTCATCACGTCGCCGGTCAATACATTACCTCAATCTATACTGCGCCATTCCTTGTGGCATCACTGACAAGTGTCAATCAACTCCCGGTCAAGGGTGTTCGATCATTCCTTGATGGCCATTTACAACAACTCCGCGATGCCGGCAATACACCGGGAAAAATCGGCGTATTTGGTGGTTATACACATAGCGGTAATGATACCTTCACGTTGGGTAGTGACTACCAACTGACAGATAATTTATTACTGGGAGCACTCTATTCCCACTACGAAGATGAGCGAACTGTCGCTTCCAGCTTCACTTATGAAGGGCTGGGGCATACCGCCATCGCTTACGGTCTATGGAATCTCTATGACAATGCATGGCTGAGTGCTGATCTCCATTATTCACATACAAATTACGACAGCCTGATCCGTAATATCGAGCTTGGTAAAGCTACCCGCAGAGAAATTGGTTCAACAACGGGTAAACAATGGGGTGCCCGCATTACTGCTAACTGGAATATTCCTGTTAATGAGGTCATCACTACCAGCCCGATTGTTCAGTTTGTCTGGGATAAAGGTGATGTTAACGGTTATCGTGAACACGCAAATAACAGTACATCCATGCACTTTTCTGGTCAGAAATATACATCTGAAGTCGGCACTCTGGGCTGGCGTGTAGACACACAGTTAGGTCGCTTTAATCCTTATGCTGCTATTCAGTTTAACCGCCAATTCGGGGATCTCAGCACTAAAATACGCAGTGCTATTAACGCCACCAAAACTTCCTTTGTAATAGAAAGTAATAAACGGAGCAAAAACTGGCGACAATATACCCTTGGGATGAATATGGGTCTGGTCAATAACCTGCATAGTTTTATTAGCGTAACCCGTAATGAAGGTAGTGGTGAGGAGCCTGACTATAATATCAATCTGGGAATTAATGCTGTGTTCTAAGTTTTGTTACCTTTCAAGTTGCAGCGTTATCAGCTGCAACTTGAAATAACTGAAATACGTGGGTACAAAAATACGTATTTTTATATTGTGTGCAAAGCTAATAATAGCGTTACTTCAAAATATAAATATCTCTTAATAAAATTAGGAATGCTTATGTTGCTTTTTGCGACGATAGCGCTCATCATGATTTTTCAACCACCAATATCTATCCGTTATATGCTCCCGTCCTCCAAGACTAGCACCACCCAACCAAATAAGTGCACCGACAAATAACCCTACCAGTGCAACTCCCGCAAAAAATTCAGATTCCTTAATATTAAATATATGGCTGAGCAAGACATAGGCTAGACTAATAAGCATCCCTGCCATGCCTAATCCCATAAAAATATTACCCAGAATAAACGCTTTTTTACGTCCCATAGCCAACCTCCAATACTTTTTGTGAACGTAATTTGTTTACAAACGAACTCAAAAGCACGAAAGCGGATGCCTCCTAGTTATTATAGCCATAGTATTAAAAAGGTTATTGCGCCGGTGATCACAAGCTGTACAAATTTTAACTTATTTTTAATACTGACATCCTATTATCTAATATCATAATCAATTTTGTACTCAAGCTCTGAGGCAGGTAAACTAGGCCTCTTTTTTTAATACCTTAATGCCAATAAGCGAAACCAAACTGTGAGTAACATAAAATTAATCGTTGGTCTGGCAAACCCCGGGGCTGAATATGCACAGACCCGCCACAATGCAGGAGCATGGTTTGTCGATTTATTAGCACAGCGCCATAACCAATCTTTAAAAGAAGAAAGTAAATTTTTCGGTTATACCGCTCGAATTAATATAAACGGGCAGGATATCCGCCTGCTGGTGCCAACGACCTTCATGAACCTCAGTGGTAAGTCTGTTCTTGCCCTGGCCGGGTTTTACCGTATCCAGCCGGATGAAATTCTGGTTGCACATGATGAACTTGATCTCCCGCCGGGTGTGGCAAAAATGAAACTGGGCGGCAGCAATGGCGGGCATAACGGATTGAAAGATATCCAGAACAAATTCGGCAATAACCCTAATTTCCATCGCCTGAGGGTTGGCATTGGCCATCCGGGTGATAAAAACAAAGTTGTGGGATTTGTACTTGGCAAACCCCCCGCCAGTGAACAAAAGCTGATTGATGATGCTATCGCAGAAGCATTAAGCTGTACTGATATTCTTATGAAAGATGGCATGAGCAAAGCCATTAACCGCCTGCACGCATTTAAAGCCAGTGCCTGACGGGAGTACATGGCACGTGATGCTATTGCGTGTATAATGGCGCCAATTTTATATAACTGACCGACAGGTTATGTCCTATGGCTTCCAAGCCAGATAACGGGCATATTCTTTTTTGGTTTATAAGTAATCAAAGGTGATAAATTTATGGGATTCAAATGCGGTATCGTTGGCCTGCCTAACGTCGGTAAATCTACATTATTCAATGCGTTGACCAAAGCAGGTATCGAAGCAGCAAACTTCCCTTTCTGCACTATCGAGCCAAATACCGGTGTTGTTCCGATGCCGGATCCACGCCTCGACAAGCTGGCTGAAATTGTTAAACCACAGCGCATTCTGCCAACCACAATGGAATTTGTAGATATTGCCGGTCTGGTGAAAGGCGCATCAAAAGGCGAAGGTCTGGGTAACCAGTTCCTGACCAACATTCGTGAAACCGAAGCGATCGGTCACGTTGTACGTTGCTTCGACAATGACAATATCATTCACGTTTCCGGTCAGGTTGATCCGGCGGCTGATATTGACGTTATCAATACCGAGCTGGCGTTATCAGATCTGGAAACCTGTGAACGTGCTATCCAGCGCGTCCAGAAAAAAGCCAAAGGTGGCGATAAAGACGCGAAGACTGAATTAGCCGCGCTGGAAAAATGTCTCCCACACCTTGAGCAGGCAGGCATGTTGCGTGCTTTGGATCTGAGTGTGGAAGAGAAAGCCGCTATTCGTTACCTGAGCTTCCTGACACTCAAACCAACGATGTACATTGCTAACGTCAATGAAGATGGTTTTGAAAATAACCCGCATCTTGATACCGTTCGTGCTATTGCTGCGCAGGAAGGCTCTGTCGTTGTGCCTGTTTGTGCTGCCATTGAAGCAGATATCGCAGAACTGGAAGATGAAGATCGTGAAGAGTTCATGGCTGAAATGGGGCTGGAAGAACCGGGCCTGAACCGTGTTATTCGCGCCGGGTACGAACTGTTGAGCCTGCAAACCTATTTCACCGCTGGCGTGAAAGAAGTCCGCGCATGGACAATCCCGGTAGGAGCAACCGCACCACAAGCAGCGGGTAAAATCCATACTGATTTTGAAAAAGGATTTATCCGTGCCCAGACTATCGCATTTGAAGATTTCATCACCTATAAAGGTGAGCAAGGTGCAAAAGAAGCGGGCAAAATGCGGGCGGAAGGAAAAGAGTATATCGTTAAAGATGGCGATGTAATGAATTTCCTGTTTAACGTGTAATATCCCCTGCCCTTTTTCCATTTCGATGGAATAACTCGTCACTGACGAGTTTTAATATGAAGGCGGCGTTGATATCATAAACAGATTCAGCGCCGCATTAAAAATATAACCAAAACCCTCTTTATTACCGTGAACTAACTATTTATACCTATACACTTCGTCTTTCAAGTTGTTTTTTTATTAACTTCCCTCGTTAATCATTTTTATAAATATACGATTATCAACAATTAATAATAATTCTTTTCATTTACCTGATAATTAAAATTTTATATTACTTACTTTATTCTCATTGACTTTTTCTTGTTATATTATCAAATCTCTTAAAATCGATATTTATTACCCAAAATAAAATAGTTTAATATAACTCAATGAATATCCATCAATATACGTGATAAACTTCAAATTTCAATGGATAATATGAGGCGAATCCTTATATTTTGAAGTTGAATTAGTATATAAGTTAATAAATTATTTAACTAATACTCTATCAACATCATTAATTCATTCCGGAAGAAACTCTGCCCTCCCCGCTTTCCCCTTCTCTCTCTTATATCCAACAGACCCCCGCATTAAGCCTCTGAAACCTCATTAATGGTTTAAGTAACATTCAGGTTAACTATATTACAGTAAGATAGTATCAAATCCGCCAACCCACTGACATTACCTGATAAATGGTAGCACTCAATTACATTCAGGCACATTTCAATCAAATAAAACATGAAGATTAATCATAAATGACTGCTATGAATAAGTTATTTAGGCAAGAAGCCTTAGATAATAAAAAATCCAGATGGACTGGTAAGGCACTATTGATAGCAAAAGTTCCGGCATGGGTTATTTGTATTGCCTCACTAGTTTTTCTGACCATTTTATTTATTTTTATTACTTTTGGAAATTACACAAGGCGTATTAATGTTTATGGTGAAGTCATCACTAACCCTCATCCAATCAATATTTTTGCCTCTCAGCAAGGTTTTATTTTAAAGTCATTTGTAAAAGTTGGTGATATCGTAGAAAGAGGTCAGAAAATTTACCAGATTGATATCAGCCAAGTGACAGAATCCGGTAAAACCAGCACTAACGCGCAAAACACCCTCAAAAACCAGATAATGCAAATAAACAAGATCATTGAAAACCTTGAGCATAATAAAAGCGTTACTTTAGCCAGCCTTGAAGAACAAAAGAATCAGTATGAACTATCACATGAAAAGGACAGGATCATTGTAGAAAATGCACGTCAGGGTGTTGAATTTGCAAAAGAAAATATGAAGAACTATAAAACTTATCAAGAACAGGGGCTTATTACAAAAGATCAGTTTAATAACTACGGTTACTCTTATTATCAGCAACAAAATATGTATCAAAACCTCTATAGTCAATACATCAGCGATTCATTAAAAATCACCAGTCTGAATAGTGACATAATGCTGCAAAAATCCGATTTTGATAAGCAAATTTCACAATATAAAATTCAGCAGGATGATTTAGAACAAAAGTTGACTGAAATGAATGTCAGCGGATCAATATTTATTACCTCGCCTATTGATGGACGGGTTGAATCAATGAGTTTTACCGATGGTCAAATGGTTGTCACAAATGATAATTTAGTTCAGGTAAGCCCAGATGATGTGAAACCAACTTATTATTTGATTTTATGGGTTCCTAATAGCAGTTTACCTTATATCAAAAAAGGTGATGATATTAATATACGTTATGACGCTTTCCCATTTGAGAAGTTTGGCCAATTTTCAGGAGACATCGATAATATTTCCTATATTCCTGCCTCTCCACAAGAAATGTCTCACTATAGAAGTTCACCAGTCAATATCCCCAGAGACAAAACCGAATCATATTATAAGGTTCTGGTTGGCCTGAAGAAAGAACAGTTCAATTATAATGGAAGAAAATTATATTTATCTAACGGAATGAAAGCTCAATCGACTTTTTTCCTTGAAAAAAGACCTCTTTATCAGTGGATGTTCGCACCATTCTATGACATGAAAAAAACATTGGCAGGCCCTCAAAAATGAATAAAACCTCTTTTGAAACTATCACCGAAAGATTAAATCTAGGATTCAGAAGAAGAGTTCCTAAAATTTTACAAACTGAAGCAGCCGAATGTGGATTAGCCAGTTTAGCAATGGTATTTCATTATCATGGGCTACAAATTGATTTATCCAGCTTACGCAGCCAATTTGGAATTTCCACGCGCGGCGTCACTCTGACGACACTGATCAATATTGCCACTACTCTTAAGTTCAAAACCAGAGCTGTAGCACTGGATCTTGATGAGCTTCAAGCATTAAAAACACCCTGTATTTTACATTGGGACATGAATCATTTTGTCGTTTTAGTTAATGTAAAAAAAAATAAAATTACTATTCATGATCCTGCGTTCGGGCAACGTGTGATGACTTTTGCGGAAGTATCCAAACACTTCACTGGCATTGCATTAGAAGTGTGGCCAAGCAGTGAATTTGTTCCGATAAAAAAACAAAATAGATTACGCATTATCTCCCTGTTGAATAATATTCAGGGAATTAAATCGACACTGAGTAAAATATTTTTCTTATCTCTGGTTATAGAAGCAATTAATATACTCTTGCCGGTCGGAACCCAATTAATCATGGACCATGTCATCATAGCTCAGGATCATAGCCTTCTGGAGATCATCTGCTGTGGTTTACTCTTTTTCATTTTATTTAGAGTCAGTGTATCCACATTGCGTAGCTGGACATCCATTACTATGGAAGCATTTGTGGATGTACAATGGAAATCCGGTGTATTTGATCATTTAATGAAATTACCGTTAGCCTACTTTGAAAAACGTAAATTAGGTGATATTCAGTCCCGTTTTGGTTCACTCAATGTAATACGGACAACCTTCACTCAAAATATTATTAACAGCATTATTGATACTATTATGCTGGTTAGCGTCTTCATTATGATGATGCTTTACGGCAATTGGCTGGTTTGGGTTGTATTAGGATTTACTGTCATTTATATCATAATCAGATTTATAACCTACCAATATTACAGGCAGCTTTCTGAGGAACAGATAGTTAAAGATGCCAGAGCTAATTCTCATTTTATGGAAACATTGTATAGCATTAATACATTAAAAGCGCTGGGGTTATGTGATAGCCGGGCAAAATCCTGGTTAAATCTGAATATTGATACGCTTAATTCGAATACCAGACTTAGCAAGATAGGCTCCATTCTTAATATTGTTAATAAATTTATTTCAACCAGTGAGCAAATTATTATTCTGTGGTTAGGAGCATCATTAGTTATCGATAATCATATGACTCTTGGGATGTTTGTCGCCTTTAATTCATATCGTGGGCAATTTGCTGACAGAGCGAGTAATTTAATTGATATGGCCATAAAATTACGCATGTTAAATTTACATAATGAAAGGATTGCCGATATCGTACTGACTGACACAGAAAAAGAAACGCCAGATCGGGAACTTGGTTTTTCAGGAAAAGCGGTTAATTTAACCATCCATGATTTATATTATCAATATGATAGTCTATCAAAACCGATTATTTCTGGCTTTAATCTTCATATCAATGCGGGAGAAAGTGTCGCAATTGTTGGTCCGTCCGGAGCCGGGAAAACAACGTTAATGAAGATCATGAGCGGTTTATTGGAGCCCAATAAAGGTACAATTCTAATGAATGGGCTTGATATTAATGTTATTGGTTTAAATAACTACCGAAAATGTATTGCCTGTGTTTTACAGGATGATAAATTACTTTCCGGTTCTATCGCAGAAAATATATCAGGGTTTACCCACTCACCAGATGCACATTTCATTCAAGAATGTGCTAAACGTGCAAATATTCATGAGGATATTTTATTGATGCCCATGGGATATGAAACACTGATTGGTGAGTTAGGCAGTGGTTTATCCGGTGGGCAAATACAGCGGTTATTGATTGCAAGGGCGCTGTATCGTCGCCCAAGCATCCTATTTATGGATGAGGCAACCAGCCATCTGGATTTAGATAATGAGTCATATATTAACGAGTCAATCTCTTCATTAAATATTACCCGGATTATCATTGCGCACAGGCCCTCAACCATCCAATCTGCAGAGCGTGTTATTTCTATTCCTAAAGCTACCTAATAATCCCATCTGGCAGATTTTATAATGTCTCAGAGCCGCCTTGCGAGGAAGTTTTTTTCAACAATATACTATAGAGAATAATTTATGGCCTATAAAAAAATACCCACGCTAATAAAATAGCGTGGGTGGTTCTTGCCATATGGTCTATTATTAATTAAATAGAATCAATAAATCCATCTATGGCTTTTTCTCCTTTTTCAAGCGAACCTTTAATATGTTCTCCAGTTTCTTTAGACACAACACCCGCGTCTTCCAAGATACCGACTACACCTTCACCTATTTGTTCAAACAAATGCACAACACCTTCAACCAGTTCTTTCCAGCCAGCACCAGCGACTTGCTCCATTTCTTTTTGATTTAACTCTTTCATATGTTACCTCATTATTAATTAGGGTACTTATTTCAACGATTAAATGGCTACTAGCCGTAAAAACCACAATATAGAATTGATACTCTGAGTCATGGCTTATCTCTACTACGTCATTACAATATATCACTCAACATTAACTTTCATTAAACAAAATAAAATCCAATTAACTATTAACCCAGCAATTATCACATACTCATTCATAGTAAATTGAATTCATGCCTTACTCATAAAAATATATAATTAAAAACAAAAGTCATTATATTGTGAAAATAGATATTGAATTTGTTATTTATTTCCAATAATTATCCAATAATAAACTTTAATTACACCTTATTGCATAGGGAATTTATTGTGACCTTTAACCATTAAATCATTAGCAATTTTAATTGAATTTATAAAGGTAAACAAACTCTATACTTAATGAATTTCAGAAGGCCGTACAATAAAAAACAACTCTACTTCTTAAAGGTGGTTAGTTTGTTTAAAAAAAGCCAGTCACTCTAATAAAACAGAGTGACTGGCTTCTATATAACATGTATTCAAATTAAAAAAACGCAGAAATTACAGAGTATCAGTAATGATTCAGTCTGGATTATTTTCCTGACTTTAGTGACTTAGTTTCCGACTGGGACTGTGGGAGTACTTGGTTCTACAATAATTGCAGGAGTGCTTGGATGTGCACCTTCCCCCCATTTTTCAATCATCTTTATTATACTACCATACTCAGTTCCTTTACCTACTTCATGTGGATGATATGTAGAACTATCTACTAAACCAGCCCCAGAAACTTGCTCAAATTCTTTTCCTGTTAACTCTTTCATATTTAACCTCATTCATCATTACGATATTTATTAAACTCATCAATACCAAAAATACCATTGTTACTATTACACGAAGAGTAAATTTCATATTGCAATTAATACACTATGGCATTATTCTTTTTTGATCCGACATTAAAGTAAACCACCAAACATAAACCCCTATCAAACAAACTTTGGTTACCCTAACCACTCCATCTGTCATTCTCATTTACGTTTTTTTAATAAATTCGATTCACATTATTCAGGATATTGGTGTGTAACTGAGCGTGACTATTTAGCCATGTTCTTACTGATTATTCTGATTAACAAGATGTAACTGCCTCCACCATTATAATAATTTCTATCTATTAAGGAAAAAGATCACCTCTAATAATTAAGGAAAAACCCATCATGTTTGAATTGTGAATTTTATCACGGTTTAACTTTATTCATATTTTCATTTATAAATCTTCCTTGAATTTTCACTAGAAAAAAATAACCATTACGGGTCTCATTGGCTGGTGTATATTTTTTATATTACCTATAACCTCCTATAATGGTTTAGTTTATGACTCTAATAGTTTATCTCTATCGCCAATCTTGGATATTGCTGCTTCTATCAACAATATTTGCATTGATCAGTGGATTTTCCGGGGCGTCAGTAGTCGGGATGATTAGCCAGGGAATTACAGGATCTGTTAATCTAACTTCGTTTATCTGGAACTTTTTTGGTCTCTGTATTATTTTTTTTGTTACTAAAACACTATCAGAAATTATGTTGTCACATTTAACTCAGGCAACCATTTATTCCCTGCGTCTGAGCCTGAGTAATAAAATATTACGGGCACCTTTTAAAAAATTGAACCGTTTTGGGAAACATGGATTACTGGCCGTTCTGACTAAAGATGTTGATGTATTTATCCACTCTTTTATGTTAGCTCCGACTGTTTTTGGTAATATTACACTCATCATTGCCTGTTTCGGTTATTTAGCCTGGATTTCATGGCAGCTATTTATCATTTTGGCTATTGTCTGTCTGGTAACCGCTTCTCTCTTCTATTTTTTGGAAAAACGTCCTATACGTCTGATGGAAGAGATGCGTGAACAAGTAGATAAAATATACCTCAATTTTCAGCAACTGATCGATGGCAGCAAGGAGCTGAAACTCAATAGCCAAAAAGGTAATGCGTTTATTGATAAAGTCATTTCCCCTGCGGCACTAAAGTTCAAAGAGATCTGTATCAAGGCGAATAATAACTATGCCTGGGTACTGAATGCCGGCTCAGTAATCTTCTATATTGTTATCGGACTGATGATTTTTGTCGTCCCTATCTGGCTGCCTCAGGAACCGGCAACGTTAATGACGGTGACTCTGATTGTTCTGTTTTTGTCTGGCCCTATCAGTGAGGTAATCGGTGCAATTCCTGAATTAAGGCAGGCGGAAGTTTCATTACAAAAAATGAAACGGCTGGATAGCGAGCTGGAAGAATCTCTGTATATACAGCAGGCTAACACCCCGGATCCCTTTTTAACCGAAAAACCCTTATCTCTTGAGTTAAAAGATATTATTCACCATTACACTACTGATAAAGAAGATCGGGAATTTAAACTAGGGCCGATGAACATGACTATTTCTCAGGGTGAGATAGTGTTTATTGTCGGAGGAAACGGGAGTGGAAAGACAACACTTGCTATGCTATTAGTCGGTTTGTTCGAACAAGAATCAGGCTCTATCATACTTAATGGCATAAAAATGGATGAAACGAATAATGAACATTATCGCCAGTATTTTTCGGCCGTTTTCTCCAATTATCATTTATTCGATCAACTATTAAATACCGGTACGAATGTTACTGAGAAGGCAACTCACTATATTGAAGCCTTAAACATGGGCCATAAAGTCAAAGTTATCGACGGGCAATTCTCAACGACTGATCTTTCCGCTGGTCAGAGAAAACGATTAGCTTTAGTCGCTGCCTATTTAGAAGACCGCCCTATTTATCTATTTGACGAGTGGGCGGCAGATCAAGACCCTGTATTTAAAAGAATCTTCTATACTGAGTTATTGCCAGAGCTAAAATCCCGTGGCAAGACTGTTATTGTAATTAGCCATGATGATGCATATTTTGATATTGCAGAACGCGTAATTAAATTGGAAGATGGGCATATTAAGGAGATAAAAACCAGCAGTCATCATCCTAGCTAAAATGATCTAGATCAAAAAATTAATTATAATATATATATCCTCGCCCATTTTAAGAGCCTCATGAAAACAGGCTCTTTTTTTTAAACCATGCATTATTATTTAAAACACGCTTTAATATAAAACATTAATACTAGTAACATGAAAGAAAACGGGGCTCTAATAAAATTAGATATACAATAACATTGCTATCACTCTGTAAAATAACTTTACTTAATATATACTCGATAAACTTCAGGTGACTACGGGTAATATGAGGCGAATCCTTATATCTCCCCACCACGCGGAGAGATATAACACGTATCTCGAAGTTGACTTGGTATATAACCCATTACATTAAACCCAATAACAAAGACAAGAAATAGTCCATATAAAGATGAAATTAACTTATAACTTCCCTATAAAATTCCACTCATTTTATCGCTGTTATTTTTTTTGTTGTGTAATACTTTCACCACATTAAGTTTCTTATTAGAAAATATATTTCTTTGAAATTTATTTAGCCAATACCCTTGGCTTTAATTCTGTTCCACTTTTTTTGTTTTATCAGTTCTGAAAATTTTGTTTTTCCATATGCCCATAAAAGGGGAGCTATAAAATGAATCATCCTGAAACATTGAAACCATTTGCTTTATCTGAAGCTCAAAGCAGCCGTTGGTTTCAATATCAAATTAACCCGGCCCAAAGGGGGCAGAACAATAGCGCATTTTGTGCCAGAGTCAGAGGATTAACTGCTGAGAAATTAGAAGATGCACTTAATCATCTGATCAGACGCCACCCTATGTTACGGGCTAGTTTTGGTCAATATGGCGGTAAACTGGGATATCAAATAGCAGAAAATGCCATTGTTACAATCAAAAAACATGATGCCCGGGATCTGGATGCAGAAACGCTTCAACAGTTAGTCCGCAATGATTGCTGGTATCCTTTCGATCTCGAAAATCCGCTGCGGATTTATGTTAATTGGTATCAGTGCCATGATCAGGAATGTGTCATGGTATTAACCTTTGACCATATTGTCGTTGATGGATGGTCCTATTGGATATTATTGGAAGAACTCAGCATGCTTTTAACCGGGCAAGAATTACCTCCTGCCTCGGAACAGAGTTATCAGGATTATGTTATCTGGCAACAACAGTGGCTTAATAGTAACAATGCAAAAAAACAACAGAGATTCTGGTGTGATAGTCTAAGTGGTGAGTTAACCGAATTACAATTACCTGTCAGCAATAAATCAAGTGTCAGAACTCCCTCTTCTGTCGCGGATAAAATTACAGTGACTCGTAGACTCCCTGATGCACTGGCCGCAAAATTACTTGCACTGACACCAAAATACCATAATAGCCTGTTTGCCATTTTTCTGGCTGCTTATCAACTTCTGCTACATCGCTATACAGGTCAGGATGATATTCTGGTCGGCTCTATCATGCCCGGCCGTAGCCGGTCTCACTGGAGCAAAGTTGTCGGTGAGTTTATCAATCCGGTTGCCTTACGCGCCCAGATCAAGGGTGAAATGACAGTACAGGAACATATTTTACAGGCCGCTAAAAGTATTCGTCTGGCGATTGAGCATCAGAAATATCCTTTTGCGAAAATACTGGAGCACATTAAGTTACAGCGCAGTGCGGATACCCACCCTGTCTTCCAGACAATCATGACCTTCCATCAACCCAGATATATCCATGACCTGCCATCGTTATGGATGGATCAAAGCGGTACTACTACAGTGGAGTGGGCAGGCGCAGAACTACGCTCTTTTCCATATCCTTATTATGCTGAAATGCCTGTACCATTAATGATCAACCTGATTGAGGTTGATAAGCAAATTAATTGTGGTTTCCATTACGATACTCAATTGTTCGACTCTGAGTTTATCACTCAGCTAATGGATAATTTTTTCACTTTATTGGCAGCTATAACGGATGATGACCAACAGGTTATTAGTCAATTACCGTTAATGAACGAACACCAGCTTCAGCAGATCCTCTGTGATTTTAATGCCACTCACGTCTCTTACCCACAAGATGCCCTGATCCACCAATTATTCGAGCAACAGGCTGACCAGACACCGGCAGCGATGGCTCTGGTTTATGGTGACAATCAGCTGACTTATGATGAATTAAATCGCCGGGCCAACCAACTGGCACATTATCTGATTGGGTTAGGAGTGCAACCGGATGACCGGATTGCTATTTGTGTAGAACGCAGTCCGGAAATGATAGTCGGATTGCTGGGTATTCTCAAAGCCGGAGCCGCTTATGTTCCGCTCGATCCTGCTTATCCGGCTGAACGGTTGGCTTATATGCTGGAAGATTCCGCTCCCGTCGCTCTGCTCACACAATCCTCCCTGACTGATCGATTGGAAAGCTTCCCGACAATCGTGTTACTGGATGACAGCAATTCATCCGTCTTTGACCAGATGCCGGATACGAACCCCGACCACCGTACAAGTGGGCTGAACTCACATCATCTTGCGTATGTGATCTACACTTCCGGTTCCACCGGACAACCGAAAGGGGTCATGGTGGAACACCACAACGTCATCAACCTGTATATCGGGTTACAGTTGATGCTCGAACTGACTCCATCAAGCCGCGTAGCCCTGAATGCCAGCATCGTGTTTGATGCCTCGTTGCAAAGCTGTCTGCAATTACTTGCCGGTCATACGCTGGTCATCATTCCGAATGCCATCCGTACCGACGGACCGCAGCTCTGGAATTATCTGGCTCATCACGAAGTAGATATGTTTGACTGCACCCCCGTACAACTGCACGGGTTGTTAAATGCGGGTTTAGGTACCAGTACTGATTATCAACCCAAATTGGCTTTGATCGGCGGAGAAGCTATTCACCCTGCCGTATGGTCGCGTTTACAGCAGATAAAAACGACCCGTTTTATCAATGCTTATGGGCCAACAGAATGTACTGTTCAAGCGACCTTCTGTCCGGTGGATAGCTCCCTGCCACTGCCCAGTATCGGCAAACCGGTGGCTAACACCCGAATCTATATCCTTGACCCTGATGGCCAGCCCACTCCTCTGGGCGTCACCGGTGAAATTTATATTGGTGGTTCCGGCGTCTCCCGTGGTTATCTGAATCGCCCCGAACTGACAGCAGAGCGCTTTATTGCTGATCCTTTTGCCACTGACTCAAACGCTCGCCTGTATAAAACCGGCGATCTGGGACGCTGGTTGTCAGATGGTAATATCGAATATCTGGGTCGTAACGATTTTCAGGTCAAGATCCGCGGTTTCCGCATTGAACTGGGTGAAATTGAAACCCGTCTGGCTCAGTGCTCTGGTGTTCAACAAGTCGTCGTCATTGCCCGTGAATATGATACGGCAGATACGCGGTTGGTTGCTTATATCGTCCCTGACTCCGGCATTACCCCAAGCATCTCCGAACTGCGGGAGCAGTTGAGTCGTAGCCTGCCCGATTACATGGTTCCCAGCGCCTTTGTCATGCTGGAGGCTTTCCCGCTGACAGTGAGCGGAAAACTGGATCGCCGTGCTCTGCCTGCCCCGGACTATTCATCAGTCAGCGCTCAGGAATATGCGGCACCGCAGGGGGAAACCGAAGAGCAACTGGCAGATATCTGGCGGACGATACTGAAAATAGACCGGGTCGGCCGCCACGATAATTTCTTTGAACTCGGCGGACACTCGCTTCTGGTGCTGCAACTTCAGTCAAAGGTTAATGAAATCTTTGAGGTTGACCTTTCCATTCAACAACTGTTTGCACACCCCTCTATCAGTCAACTTGAAGAGTGCATTATCAACGCTCAATTAATGCAATTTGACGCAGGATCCCTACAGGGTCTTTATGAATCGATGGAATAAATCTGGCTCTCGAATGGTACTTAACAATGAATAATAATGAATTAACTTCTTTACCATTAGCTGAACGGAAAAGGCTACTTGAGTTAGCCAAAGCCGCAAAGCTATCCCGTCAATATACGCAAAAAACAGCGATCCTCCCCCAGCCCCGCAAGGGAGATATCCCCTTGTCCTGGACACAACAACGACTTTGGTTTCTGACGCAGTTAGATCCCTCTGCTCAAACGGCATACCACATGCCTGTGGGCTTACATCTTCAGGGTCAGCTTAATCAAAGTGCACTACAGGCCGCGCTGGACAGGATTGTCGCCCGTCACGAAATCCTGCGGACGACGTTTATCTCCACTGATGGAACCGCCCGACAGGTTATCGGGCATCCCGACAGTGGTTTTGCTTTGACGTCTGAAGATATTCGCCATTTACCCGAGCCAGAAAAACAGGCAGCCGTCGAAGAACGTGCTCATGACGAAGCGGTCAGATCTTTCGATTTTATCGGTGGGCCATTACTCCGAGGGCATTTATTGCATTTGGCTGAAGATGAGTATGTGCTGTTATTAACACAGCATCACATCATCTCGGATGGCTGGTCGGTCAGATTATTCATTCAGGAACTTTCCACACTTTATCAGGCTTTTAGTCAGGAACAGCCGGACCCACTACCTGAATTATCTCTCCAGTATGCTGATTACGTACTCTGGCAGCAGCAATGGCTACAGGGCGAACGGCTCGAAACACAACTCAATTACTGGCGTGAGCAGTTACAGGATGCTCCTGAGTTACTCGAATTACCTACTGACAAACCCCGACCGATACAGCAGAGTTATCAAGGTAATCGTGTTGAGCTGGCATTTCCTTCTGAACTGAGTACAGGTTTGAAAGATCTCAGCCAGCGTCATGGAACGACTTTATTTATGACCCTGATGGCGGGCTGGGCGGTATTACTTTCCCGTTTCAGCGGACAGGACGATCTGGTCATAGGAACACCCATTGTCAATCGCCCGCAACCTGAGCTGGAATCATTAATCGGTTTCTTTGCCAATACACTGGCATTGCGTATTCAGCTAAGTGATAACCTGAGTGTCAGTGAGTTACTGTCACAGGTGAAAAAGCGCGCATTGGGCGCTTATGCACATCAGGATTTGCCCTTTGAACACCTTGTTGAAGCGCTGCGACCTACCCGCAGTCTGAGCCACAGCCCTATTTTTCAGGTCATGCTGACTCTTGATAACCAATCAGAACAAAAGCAGTTTGAGTTAGCAGGATTAAAATTGAGCGAACTTCCTCTGGTCAGAGAAAGTGCCTACTTTGATTTGACTCTCACACTCTATGATACAGAAAACGGATTAGTCGGTGATTTAGAATATGCCAGTGATCTGTTTGAGCACGCCACCATCGAACGGATGGTGGATCACCTGCAAACCCTGCTGGCGGCAATGGTGGCGGATGAAACACAACACGTTGCTGATTTAGCGCTGCTCACACCACAGCAACGCACACAGCTTCTGAGTGAATTCAGCACCACAGAAGTTGCTTATCCGCAGGATCTGTTACTGCAACAACTCTTCGAACAGCAGGTGTTACGCTCCCCCAATGACGTTGCGCTGGTCAGTGACGGGCAGCAACTCAGTTACACTGAACTTAACCAGCGAGCCAACCAACTGGCTCATGCCCTGATTGCCGCCGGCGTCAAACCGGATGATCGGGTCGCCATTTGCGTCGACCGCAGCCCGGATATGATTATCGGTCTGTTCGGTATTCTGAAAGCCGGTGCCGGTTATGTCCCGTTAGACCCGGACTACCCCACTGAGCGGCTGGCGTATATTCTGTCTGACTGTGCCCCGCAGTTATTGCTGACCCAGCAACATCTGAAAGATCGTCTGACGACCGATATTCCTGTTTGGGTGATGGACGAAACCGATTACCTGAACACCACGGCACAGCAGCCTACTCATAATCCTGACACGCATTCGTTGGGGCTGTTACCACATCATCTGGCTTATATTATTTACACTTCCGGCTCTACCGGACAGCCGAAAGGGGTCATGATTGAACACCGTCAGGTCGTCAACTTTGTTCATGTCCAGTGTGCAGCCAATGAGCTGACACCGGCGGATCGGGTATTGCAATTTACGTCCGTTTGCTTTGATACAACCGTCGCCGATATTTTCGCTACGCTGGCGACCGGCGCAACGCTGGTACTGCGTCCGGCCCATCTGCGCATCCCTGATAAAGCATTCGGCCAGTTCCTGCGGGATCAGGCTATCACCGTGTCCGATTTACCCACCGCGTTCTGGCATTTATGGGTGCAGGAAATGGCGGCTGGTCGCTGTGGTTTCAGCCCTTCTTTACGGCTGGTACTGGTCGGCGGTGAAAAAGCCGAGCTGCGCCATTTCAACACTTGGCAGTCTTTACCTGAAACGCAAGCCTGTCGCTGGATAAACTCTTACGGCCCGACGGAAACCACCGTTAATGCCACGATGTGGAAATCGGACAATCATGAACCCTGCCTGAAGCAGAGCGTGCCGATTGGCTACCCGCTGACCAATACCCGGCTCTATATTCTCGATAATCAGGGGCAACCTGTTCCTATCGGCGTAGCCGGCGAGATTCATATCGGGGGTTTAAGCGTCGCCCGTGGTTATCTCAATCGCCCTGATCTGACAGCAGAGCGCTTTATTGCCGACCCGTTCAATCCGCAACCGAATGCCCGTATGTATAAAACCGGTGACCTCGGCCGCTGGCTGCCAGATGGCACAATTGAATATCTGGAGCGCAATGATTTTCAGGTCAAGATCCGCGGATTCCGCATTGAACTGGGGGAAATTGAAGCCCGGCTGGCGGAGTGTGACGGGGTCAAAGATGCGGTTGTAGTCGCGCGTGAAGAAGAAAACGGTAATAAACGTCTGGTTGCTTATCTGGTGCCACAGCCGGGGGTTACGCTTGATTTGCTTTCATTACGTGAACAGTTAAGCAGCCGTATGATGGAGTATATGCTGCCGGGCGCTTATGTCATTCTGGATGCCTTCCCCGTCAACCCGAACGGTAAACTGGATCGCAAAGCCCTGCCTGCGCCGGACAGTTCTGCCATCGTTCAGCGTGAATATGCAGAACCACAGGGAGAAATGGAGCAGACGCTGGCTGATATCTGGCAAACCCTGCTGGGTCTGGAGCAAGTCGGCCGTCATGATAATTTCTTTGAGCTGGGCGGGCATTCTTTATTAACGGTGCAGGTCGCAGCCCGTTTACGTGAAAAACTGAACATTGAAGTGACCTTACAGGATCTCTTCACCTACCCCACACTGGCGGATCTGGCTCAGTCTCTGGGGAATGCCACCCAATCCACTCAGTCGGTTATTCTGCCCGCCGATCGCCAGCAGCCTTTGCCCCTTTCCTGGGCCCAGCAGCGTTTATGGTTCCTCGCCCAGCTGGACAGCGCTGCACAGGCGGCCTACCACATTGCCGGCGGGCTGGAATTGCGGGGCCAACTGAATCAGGCTGCATTGCAGGCCGCACTGGACAGGATTGTGGCTCGCCACGAGATCCTGCGCACCACGATTAACATGATTGACGGAGAAACCCGTCAGATTATTGGCAATCCTGATATTGGCTTTTCCCTGATATCGCAGGATCTCAGCCCGTTATCCCCGGAAGAGCAGCGCATCGCCCTTGAAGCGGCAGAGCAGGCCGAAGCTGACCAGCCTTTTGACTTTACACAAGGGCCGTTAGTCCGCGCCCAACTGCTGAAACTGACTGATGAACACCATATTCTGCTGGTGACTCAGCACCATATTGTTTCTGACGGCTGGTCACTGAATGTGCTGATCAACGAGTTTTCGGCGCTTTATCAGGCTTTCTGCCAGCAACAACCAGACCCGCTCCCCCGCCTGCCCATTCAGTATGCGGATTATGCCGTGTGGCAGCAGCAGTGGTTGCAGGGCGACAAATTAGAACAACAGGTAAATTATTGGTGCCAGACTCTACAGGATGCGCCGGTATTACTGGAGCTGCCGACAGATCACCCTCGCCCTCTGGAACAGAGCTACCGCGGAGATATCGTCGTTTTCACTCTACCGCGTGAACTAAATGCAGGTTTACTCGCCCTGAGCCAGCGGCACGGCACCACTTTGTTTATGACTCTACTGGCAGGCTGGGCAATTTTACTGTCCCGACTGAGTGGTCAGCAGGATATCGTGATCGGTACCCCCGTCGCCAATCGCCAATATAGTGAACTGGAGCCGCTGATTGGCTTCTTCGTCAATACACTGGCGTTACGGGTCAGACTGGAGGATAACCCGACTGTCAGCGCCCTGTTAGCACAGGTCAAAGCCCATGCGCTGGCAGCCTATGCGCATCAGGATCTGCCTTTTGAACAGTTGGTGGAAGCATTACAACCGCCGCGCAGCCTGAGTCACAGCCCGGTCTTTCAGGTGATGATAGCGCTGGATAATACTTCTGGCTCATCCGGATTTAATGTGCCAGACCTGACCATCAGTCATCTACCTTTAGCCAGAAAAACAACTCAGTTTGATGTGTCGCTGTCCTTCAATGAGAGCGAAAACGGGTTAATGGTTGAACTGGAATATGCCAGCGATCTGTTTGAACATGCCACCATCGAGCGGATGGCGGATCATCTGCAAACCCTGCTGGCAGCAATGGTGGCAGATGAAACACAACACGTTGCCGATTTAGCGCTGCTCACGCCACAGCAACGCACACAACTTCTGACTGAATTCAGCACCACAGAAGTCGCCTATCCGCAGGATCTGTTACTGCAACAACTCTTCGAACAACAGGTATTACGCTCCCCCAATGACGTTGCGCTGGTCAGTGACGGGCAGCAGCTCAGTTACACTGAACTGAACCGGCAAGCCAACCAACTGGCTCATGCCCTGATTGCCGCCGGCGTCAAACCGGATGATCGGGTCGCCATTTGCGTTGACCGCAGCCCGGATATGATTATCGGCCTGTTCGGTATTCTGAAAGCCGGTGCCGGTTATGTCCCGTTAGACCCGGACTACCCGACTGAACGGCTGACGTATATTCTGTCTGACTGTGCCCCGCAGTTATTGCTGACCCAGCAACACCTGAAAGATCGTCTGACGACTGATATCCCTGTGTGGGTGATGGACGATATGAGTTATCTGAACACCGCAGCACAGCAACCCGTTCATAACCCGGATGCTCACGCGCTGGGCCTGTTACCACACCATCTGGCTTATATTATTTACACTTCCGGCTCCACCGGACAGCCGAAAGGGGTCATGATTGAACACCGTCAGGTCGTCAATTTTGTCCATGTCCAGTGTGCAGCCAATGAGCTGACCCCAGCAGATCGGGTACTGCAATTTACGTCCGTTTGCTTTGATACGACCGTCGCCGATATTTTCGCTACGCTGGCGACCGGTGCAACACTGGTACTGCGTCCGGCTCATCTGCGCATTCCGGATAAAGCATTCAGCCAGTTCCTGCGGGATCAGGCTATTACGGTGTCCGATTTACCCACTGCGTTCTGGCATTTGTGGGTACAGGAAATGGCCGCCGGTCGCTGCGGTTTCAGCCCTTCTTTACGGCTGGTACTGGTCGGCGGAGAAAAAGCCGAGCTGCGCCATTTCAACACTTGGCAGTCTTTACCTGAAACGCAAGCCTGCCGCTGGATAAACTCTTACGGCCCGACTGAAACCACCGTTAACGCCACGATGTGGAAATCGGATAACCATGAGTGCTGCCTCACTAACGCCGTACCGATTGGCTACCCGTTGACCAATACCCGGCTCTATATTCTCGATAATCAGGGACAACCTGTTCCTATCGGTGTAGCCGGCGAGATTCATATCGGAGGATTGTGTGTCGCCCGTGGTTATCTCAACCGTCCTGACCTGACAGCAGAACGCTTTATTACCGATCCGTTCAGTCCGCAACCGAATGCCCGTATGTATAAAACCGGTGACCTCGGCCGCTGGCTGCCAGACGGCACAATTGAATATCTGGAGCGCAATGATTTTCAGGTCAAGATCCGCGGATTCCGCATTGAACTGGGGGAAATTGAAGCCCGGCTGGCGGAGTGTGACGGGGTCAAAGATGCGGTTGTGGTAGCCCGTGAAGAAGAAAACGGTAATAAACGTCTGGTCGCTTATCTGGTGCCACAGCCGGAGGTTACGCTTGATTTGCTTCAGTTACGTGAACAGTTAAGCAGCCGTCTGGTGGAATATATGCTGCCGGGAGCTTATGTCATTCTGGATGCTTTCCCTGTCAACCCGAACGGTAAACTGGATCGCAAGGCCCTGCCTGCGCCGGACAGCTCTGCCATCGTCCAGCGTGAATATGCTGAACCACAGGGGGAAATGGAGCAGGCGCTGGCTGATATTTGGCAAAGTTTATTGGGAGTGGAACACATCGGACGCCATGACCACTTCTTTGAGCTGGGCGGGCACTCCTTATTGACGGTACAGGTCGCTGCCCGTTTACGTGAAAAACTGAACATTGAAGTGACCTTACAGGATCTCTTCAACCACCCCACACTGGCGGATCTAGCCCACTCTCTGGGGAATGCGGCTCAATCCACTCAGTCGGTTATTCTGCCCGCCGATCGCCAGCAGCCTTTGCCCCTTTCCTGGGCCCAGCAGCGTTTATGGTTCCTCGCCCAGCTGGACAGCGCTGCACAGGCAGCCTACCACATTGATGGCGGGCTGGAATTACGGGGCCAACTGAATCAGGCCGCGTTACAAGCCGCGCTGGACAGGATTGTGGCTCGTCACGAGATCCTACGCACCACGATTGACATGATTGACGGAGAAGCCCGTCAGATTATTGGCAATCCAGCCCGTGGATTCTCTCTGATATCGCAGGATCTCAGCCCGTTATCCCCGGCAGAGCAGCATATCGCCCTTGAAGCAGCAAAACAGGCCGAAGCTGACCAGCCTTTTGACTTTACACAAGGGCCGTTAGTCCGCGCCCAACTGCTGAAACTGACCGAGGAACACCATATTCTGCTGGTGACTCAGCACCATATTGTTTCTGACGGCTGGTCACTGAATGTGCTGATCAACGAGTTTTCAGCACTTTATCAAGCTTTCTGCCAGCAACAACCGGACCCGCTCCCCCGCCTGCCCATTCAGTATGCGGATTATGCCGTGTGGCAACGGCAATGGTTACAGGGCGACAAATTAGAACAACAGGTAAATTACTGGTGCCAGACCCTACAGGATGCACCGGTATTACTGGAGCTGCCGACGGATCACCCTCGTCCTCTGGAGCAGAGCTACCGTGGAGATCAGGTTATTTTCACCCTGCCGCGTGAATTAAATGCAGGCTTACTCGCCCTGAGCCAGCGACACGGCACCACTTTGTTTATGACACTGCTGACAGGCTGGGCAATTTTACTGTCACGACTGAGTGGTCAGCAGGATATTGTGATCGGTACTCCCGTCGCCAATCGCCAATATAGTGAACTGGAGCCGTTGATTGGCTTCTTCGTCAATACGCTGGCGTTACGGGTCAGGCTGGAGGACAACCCGACTGTCAGCGCCCTGTTAGCACAGGTCAAAACCCATGCACTGGCAGCCTATGCGCATCAGGATCTGCCTTTTGAACAGTTGGTGGAAGCATTACAACCGCCGCGCAGCCTGAGTCACAGCCCGGTCTTTCAGGTGATGATAGCGCTGGATAATACTTCTGGTTCATCAGAATTCAATTTACCAGACCTGACCATTAACGAGCTGATCTTAGCCCAAAAAACAACTCAGTTTGATGTGTCGTTGTCCTTCAGTGAGAGCGAAAACGGGTTAGTGGGTGAACTGGAATATGCCAGCGATCTGTTTGAGCACGCTACCATCGAACGGATGGCGGAGCACCTGCAAACCCTGCTGGCAGCAATGGTGGCAGATGAAACACAACAAGTCTCCGATTTAGCGCTGCTCACGCCACAGCAACGCACACAGCTTCTGACTGAATTCAGCACCACAGAAGTCGCTTATCCGCAGGATCTGTTACTGCAACAACTCTTCGAACAACAGGTATTACGCTCCCCCGAAGCTATTGCGCTGGTCAGCGACGGGCAACAACTCAGTTACATTGAACTGAACCAGCGAGCCAACCAACTGGCCCATGCGCTGATTGCCGCCGGCGTCAAACCGGATGATCGGGTCGCCATTTGCGTTGACCGCAGCCCGGATATGATTATCGGCCTGTTCGGCATTCTGAAAGCCGGTGCCGGTTATGTTCCGTTAGACCCGGACTACCCGACTGAACGGCTGGCATATATTCTGTCTGACTGTGCCCCGCAGTTATTGCTGACCCAGCAACACTTAGCAGATCGCCTGACAACTGATATCCCTGTGTGGGTGATGGATGACAGCAACCACGTAAGTTCTGTCAAAACGCTTTCTATCCATGATCCACAACCTAAGCAACTGGGGTTATTACCGCATCATCTGGCTTATATTATTTATACTTCCGGCTCCACCGGGCAACCAAAAGGCGTCATGATTGAACACCGTCAGGTCGTCAATTTTGTTCATGTCCAACGTGAAACGAATGAATTGACCCCAACAGATCGGGTGCTGCAATTTACGTCTGTATCCTTTGATACGACGGTATCCGATATTTTTGCCACACTAGCAACCGGCGCAACACTGGTGCTACGCCCGGCTCATCTGCGCATTCCGGATAGAGCATTCGGTCAGTTCCTGCGGGATCAGGCTATCACGGTATCCGATTTACCCACCGCATTCTGGCATTTATGGGTACAGGAAATGGCAGCCGGTCGCTGCGGTTTCAGCCCTTCTTTACGACTGGTGATTGTCGGCGGAGAAAAAGCCGAATTACGCCATTTCAACACATGGCAGTCTTTGCCTGAAACGCAAGCCTGTCGCTGGATAAACTCCTACGGCCCGACAGAAGCCACAGTCATTGCCACCGTATGGAAACCGGAAAACCGGGCACTCTGCCTGAACCCGAACGTGCCGATTGGTTACCCGCTGACTAATACCCGCCTTTATATTCTCGATACTCAGGGGCAACCTGTTCCTATCGGCGTAGCCGGCGAGATTCATATCGGGGGATTAAGTGTCGCCCGTGGTTATCTCAACCGCCCTGATCTGACAGCGGAACGCTTTATTACTGATCCGTTCAGCCCACAAACTGGCGCCCGTATGTATAAAACCGGTGACCTCGGCCGCTGGCTGCCGGACGGCACGATTGAGTATCTGGAGCGCAATGACTTTCAGGTCAAAATCCGTGGATTCCGCATTGAACTGGGGGAAATCGAAGCCGGGCTGGCGCAGTGTGAAGGCGTCAAAGATGCGGTTGTGGTGGCACGTGAAGAAGAAAACGGCAATAAACGTCTGGTTGCCTATGTCATCCCGCAACCAGAAATAACACTGGATATCATTCAATTGCGTGAACAACTGAGCAGCCGCCTGATGGAGTATATGCTGCCCGGAGCTTACGTCATTCTGGATGCCTTCCCTGTGAATCCGAATGGCAAACTGGATCGCAAAGCTCTGCCTGCACCGGACAGTTCAGCCCTTATCAGCCGTGAATATCAGGCTCCTCAGGGAGAAACCGAGCAACAACTGGCGGCTATCTGGCAGACACTGCTGGGTCTGGAACAGGTCGGTCGTCATGATAATTTCTTTGAATTAGGCGGACACTCCCTGCTGGTTGTCAATTTGATTGAAGAGCTTCGCCAGCATGACCTTACACTAGAAGTCAGTACGGTCTTTTCTTCTCCCACTCTGATGGCAATGGCATCACGCATAACGGAAACAACCACTAGTGACAACGTCACTTATGCTGTTCCACCCAATCTGATTACGGATGACAGCCATTTCATCACCCCGGACATGCTGCCGCTGATCACCCTGACACAGAATAATATTGACCAGATTGTTGCCAACGTTCCCGATGGTGTGACGAATATTCAGGATATCTATCCATTAGGGCCATTACAGGAAGGGATTTTGTTCCACCATTTACTGGAAACAAAAGGCGATATTTATCTGGATAATCTGCTGATGACGTTCGACAGCCGGACACGTCTGGATACATTCCTGCTGGCACTGCAACAGGTTATTGAGCGTCACGATATTTTACGTAGCGCATTTCAGTGGGACAATCTGCCGGAGCCGGTACAGGTGGTTTATCGTCATGCTCCTCTGCCAGTGACTGAATTGGAGCTCTCAGCCGATACGGATGCAGCACAGCAATTACGTGATGCGACTGACCCACGCCAGATACGCATGGATATCACCAAAGCACCATTACTATCCGCCTGCATGGCCAAAGATCCGCATACCGAACACTGGCATCTGGCATTGCTTTACCATCATCTGGTTTGTGACCATCTATCACTGGAAATGATCTTTAATGAAGTGCAGATATTACAGCTCGGGCAAAAAGAGACGCTGCCGCCTTCTCTGCCTTATCGTAACTTTATCGCTCAGATCCGGTCTGTTCCGATGGAGCAACATCAGGACTATTTCCACCAGCTTCTGGGTGATGTGGATGAGCCAACTCTGCCGTTTAACTTACTTGATGTGCAGGGGAACCATGATGAGCACCATAAGATAGAGGAAGCCGGACTGGCGCTGGATGATAAGTTATCGCATCAGATACGTGACTGCGCCCGCCAGCAGGGTGTCAGTGCTGCCGTTCTGTTCCATGTCGCATGGGCACAAGTTCTTGCACAATGCAGCGGACGGGAAGATGTTGTTTTCGGCACCGTGTTATTAGGCCGGTCACTGAAAGGTGCAGATACCTCTCAGGTTCTTGGGATGTTCATTAATACCCTGCCCGTGCGCATTATGTTGCAGGAACGTACTGCCCAACAGGTGGTACAGGAAACTTATCAGCAGCTCAGCACATTGTTTGAGCATGAGCAGACACCGTTAGCCATCGCCCAGCGTTGCAGCGGTATTCAGGCACCTCAGCCCCTTTTCAGCAGCCTGCTTAATTTCCGTCATAGCCCGCGTAACGATCAACAGGCTGGCTCAGCCGTATGGCAAGGTATCCAGATCTCCGGCAGCGAAGAACGCAGTAATTACCCACTATCATTGGATGTTGATGATTTTGGTGACGGCTTTGCCCTGACTGCGCAATGCAACCGCCAGATTAATCCGGCCCGCATTAACGCTTATATGGATACCGCACTGAAAGCGTTAGTGATGGCCTTGCAGGAAATGCCGAAACAGGATATTCATTCCCTCAATATCCTGCCACCAGCAGAACTTACTCAGCTACTGGAAGGCTTTAACAGCAACAAAGTTGACTGCCCGCAGGATATGCTGCTCCAGCAACTGTTTGAACAGCAGGTAATCCTCACACCGGATGCTATCGCGCTGATCCACGCAGCAGATAATGGCGAGGTTCAACTCACCTATAGTGAACTGAACCAGAAAGCCAACCAATTGGCCCATGCCCTGATTACTGCCGGCGTTAAACCGGATGATCGGGTGGCTATTTGTGTCGAACGTGGTCTGGATATGGTGATTGGTTTGTTCGGTATTTTAAAATCCGGTGCGGGGTATGTACCACTGGATACGGATTACCCTACCGAACGTCTGAACTATATTCTGTCAGATTGTGCACCGAAGTTATTGCTGACGCAGAAGCATTTACACAGCCGCTTATCAACTGATACGCCGGTATGGATGCTGGATGATGACAGCCATACCGAGTGCATAACCCAGCAGCCAATCCATAACCCGGATCCGCAGCAACTGGGACTGGCACCGCATCATCTGGCCTATATCATCTATACTTCCGGCTCCACCGGGCAACCAAAAGGCGTCATGATTGAACATCATAACGTGGTTAATTTTGTCCATGTTCAACGTCAGACCAATGAACTGACGCCATCTGACCGTGTACTTCAGTTCACTTCCGTCGCGTTCGATACTACCGTCTCGGATATCTTCGCCACACTTGCCGCAGGTGCGACTTTAATTATGCGCCCGTCAGAACTGCGTGTTCCGGATAGAGCTTTTGCTCAATTCCTGCAACAACAGCAAATCACGGTGACTGATTTGCCTACCGCTTTCTGGCACTTATGGGTTCAGGAAATGGCCGCAGGACGTTGTGGCTTCAGCCCTTCTCTGCGTCTGGTGATTGTCGGCGGGGAAAAAGCGGAACTGCGTCATCTGATGACCTGGCAGGCACTACCGGAAACCCGTTCATGCCGCTGGATTAACTCTTACGGCCCGACGGAGACGACAGTGATTGCCACCGTCCTGAAAGTGGACAGTCATCCTGCCTATAACGCAGAAACGCTGCCAATTGGTCACCCACTCGCCAACAGCCGTATCTATATACTAGATACACGCGGAAAACCTGTTCCCATCGGTGTTTCCGGTGAAATTCACATCGCAGGTGCCGGCGTTGCGCGGGGTTATCTCAACCAGCCTGAACTGACTGATGAGCGTTTTATTCCGGATACATTCAGTGAACAACCGAATGCCAGAATGTACAAAACCGGGGATTTAGGTCGCTGGCTACCGGATGGAACGATTGACTATCTCGGACGGAACGATTTTCAGGTCAAGATCCGCGGGTTCCGCATTGAATTGGGGGAAATAGAAACTCAGTTGGCAGCCTGTGAAGGGGTCAAAGATGCTATTGCCATGGTACGTGAAGACGAAACCGGTGATAAACGTCTGGTGGCTTATTTAGTGCCACAACCTGATGCCCAGTTGGACATCGCTGATTTACGTGAACAGCTCAGTACGCATCTGCTGGATTATATGATCCCCAGCGCCTTTGTCGTAATGGAAGCCTTCCCGCTGAATCCGAACGGCAAGCTGGATCGCAAATCCCTGCCGGTTCCTGACCGCTCTGCAACGGCCACAAAAGCGTATGAAGCACCAGAGGGGGAAACAGAACAACAACTTGCTGCTATCTGGCAGACCTTACTGGGGCTGGAGCAAGTCGGTCGCCATGATGATTTCTTTGAACTGGGAGGGAACTCATTATCAATCATGCAATTAGCGACAAGACTGCAAGACGAGTTCCATCTGGAAATTTCAATTACAGATATTTTCCGTCATTCAGCATTAGCCAAACTTGCTGAGCTTATCTTATCAAAACAAGTGGAAACCTTTTTCGATCAGGATATTGAAGATATGCAAAAAGAGCTGGAGAACCTATCTGAAGATGAGTTGCTTGCCATGTTAAATGGAGAACAACCAGAGGGAGAGAAACTATGAGCAAAAATGAACAGACACTGAATCAATTAAGGCAGGCTGTACTCCAGAAGAAACTGAAAGAGCGTATTCAAAATAGCCTGACGACCGAAAAAGAGCCGATAACTGCCCGTGATCCGCAGCAGGCGATCCCCCTATCATGGGCGCAACAGCGCCTGTGGTTTCTGGCTCAGTTAGATCCGGCAGCACTGACGGCATACCACATTCCCGCCGCCCTTCATCTGAAGGGCCAACTGAACATTGCGGCCTTACAGGCCGCACTGGACAGAATTGTGGCCCGCCATGAAATTCTGCGTACCACAATCGGGCTGGCAGAAGACGGAGGAGAAGGTACGGCGCGGCAAATTGTTCATGGGAAAGATTTCGGTTTCTCTTTAAATATGCAGGATCTGCGTCCGTTCACCGATGATGCTCAACAGATTGCTATCCAGAATGCGATAAAATTTGAAGCCAGCCATCCTTTCGATTTTGAAAATGGCCCCTTGATTCGGGGCCAGTTATTCAGGCTCGCAGAAGATGAAAATATTCTGTTACTCACCCAGCACCATATTATTTCCGATGGCTGGTCAGTTAACGTCATGATGCAGGAGTTTTCTACTCTTTACCTGAGTTTCTGCCACGAGCAGCCTGACCCATTACCGCCATTAAAAATTCAGTACGCTGATTATACCCTCTGGCAACGGAAGGAATTACAGGGCAAGACATTGGAAAACCAGCTGGATTATTGGCGTAATAGGCTACAGGATGCGCCGACGCTTCTGACACTTCCTACTGACCGCCCCCGTCCGGCACGGCAAACTTATGCCGGTGGAGAAGCACTTGTTACCCTGTCACCGGATTTAACCGGAAAATTAAAAGCCTTTGCACAGCGTCACGGTATTACGTTATTTATGACGCTGCTGACCGGCTGGTCAATACTGCTTTCCCGTCTCAGCGGACAACATGATTTGGTCATCGGCACGCCAGTCGCTAATCGTAAGTATCGCGTTCTGGAGCCATTAATCGGCTTTTTTGTCAATACATTAGCACTGCGGGTTCAATTACAGGATAACCCGACCGTCAGCGAATTATTGGCACACGTGAAAGCACATACTGTCACTGCTTTTGAAAATCAGGATCTCCCGTTTGAACAATTAGTTGAGGCGTTAAAACCACCCCGCAGCCTGAGTTATAGCCCGGTGTTTCAGGTGATGATGTCTCTGGATAATACGCCCGGACAACAACAGTTCGAATTACCGGGATTAACGATCAGCGAGATGGATTTATCCGAGAGCAGCTCCCACTTTGATCTCTCCCTGTCACTGCATGACACGGATGATGGCTTAATCGGTGAACTGGAATATGCCAGTGATTTGTTTGATCAGGCCACGATGGAACGGATGGCGGGTTATCTGCAAACACTGTTAACGGTTATGGTGGCTGATGATACGCAACGTGTGGCTGATTTGCCGTTACTGACACCAAATGAACGTAATCAATTATTGGTCGGCTTCAATGCCAGAACAGCGTCTTACCCGCAGGAAATGCTGCTCCAGCAACTGTTCGAGCAACAAGTCGCCCACTCTCCCACCAGCCCGGCATTGATCAGCGAAGCGCAACAACTCTCCTATCATGAACTGAACCAGAAGGCGAACCAGCTTGCCCATGCCCTGATTGCTGCCGGAGTACAACCGGATGATCGGGTAGCAATTTGTGTCGAACGGGGCGCAGATATGATTATCGGTCTGTTTGGTATTCTGAAAGCCGGAGCCGGTTATGTACCGTTAGACCCGGAATACCCGACTGAACGGCTGGGCTATATTCTGTCAGACTGTAAACCGAAACTATTACTGACTCAGGAGCACTTACAGAACCGCCTGAGTACTGAAGTTCCCATCTGGATAATGGACAGCGGTCACTATCTGGATCATGTGGCACAACAACCCGCCCACAACCCTGAACCGCATCAATTGGGGCTGAAACCGCATCATCTGGCTTATATCATCTACACTTCCGGTTCAACGGGTCAACCGAAAGGAGTGATGATTGAACACCGCAATGTGGTCAATTTTGTTTATGTTCAACGTGAAACGAATGAGCTGACACCTTCTGATCGGGTACTTCAATTTACCTCAGTTGCCTTTGATACAACGGTATCCGATATTTTTGCCACACTGGCCGCCGGAGCAACATTAGTACTGAGATCGGCCTCGCTGCGCATACCCGATAAAAATTTCAGCCAGTTCTTACGGGAACAGGCCATTACCGTTTCCGATCTGCCCACTGCTTTCTGGCACTTATGGGTACAGGAAATGGCTGCCGGGCGCTGCGGTTTCAGCCCTTCTTTACGGCTGGTGATTGTCGGCGGAGAAAAAGCGGAACTACGTCATTTCAATACCTGGCAGGCGTTACCTGAAACTCAGTCTTGTCGCTGGATAAACTCCTATGGCCCGACGGAAACCACCGTTATCGCCACGGTCTGGAAACCCGACAGTCATACTGCATCTCCGGCAGGCACAATCCCGATTGGATATCCCCTCACCAATACGCAAATTTATATCCTTGATACGCAAGGGCAGCCGGTGCCTATCGGCGTCGCGGGTGAAATTCATATCGCTGGAGCAGGTGTTGCCCGGGGATATCTGGATCGCCCTGATCTCACTACTGAGCGATTCGTAGCCGATCCGTTCAGTCAACAAGCCAATGCCCGCATGTATAAAACCGGTGATCTCGGACGCTGGCTGCCGGACGGTACGATTGAATATCTGGAACGCAATGATTTTCAGGTCAAAATCCGTGGATTCCGCATTGAATTGGGAGAGATTGAAGCACAACTGGCTCAATGTGACGGGGTCAAAGATGTCGTTGTTACTGCCCATGAAGATGAAAGTGGCAATAAACGTCTGGTCGCTTACCTGATACCGCAGCCGGAGACAATACTGGATATCCTCCAGTTACGTGAACAACTCAGTACGCAATTAATGGAGTATATGCTGCCCGGTGCTTACGTCGTTCTGGATGCTTTCCCACTCACACCCAACGGGAAAGTCGATCGTAAAGCATTGCCTGCCCCTGACCATACCGCCATTATCAGTCGGGAATATCAGGCACCGGAAGGAGAAGCAGAGCGACAACTGGCAAATATCTGGCAGGAGCTGTTGGGGCTGGAACAAGTCGGACGCCATGACAACTTCTTCGAACTGGGCGGACACTCATTATTGGTCGTCAGTCTGATTGAGAAACTCCGTCAACACAGCCTTGCTATTGATGTCAGTGCGGTATTCGCATCCCCCACACTGGCAGCGATGGCAGCCAATTTAACGCAACAAACCGAATCTGATATCAACAACACATCGGTGCCACCAAACCTGATCCCGGATAACTGTCGGGCGATTACACCGGATATGCTGCCACTGGTAACGCTGTCTCAGGCGAATATTGACCAGATAGCCTCACAGGTGACAGACGGTGTCAGTAATATTCAGGATATCTACCCACTCGGGCCATTACAGCAAGGTATTCTGTTCCACCATTTGCTGGAAACAACCGGTGATACTTATCTGGACAACCTGCTGATGACTTTCGACAGTCATTCACATCTGGATACATTCCTGCAAGTATTGCAACAGGTCATTGAACGCCACGATATTTTGCGCAGTGCCGTCTATTGGGAAAATCTGCCGGAGCCGGTACAGGTGGTTCATCGTCATGCCTTGATACCTGTCACAGGGTTAGAATTGTCGCCTGAAATTGATGCTGAACAGCAATTGCGTGATTATACCAATCCCGAAACTGTACGTATGGATATGACCAAAGCACCGCTATTATCTGCCAGCATTGCAAGAGACCCTCATAGTGATAAGTGGCTGCTATCTTTACTGCACCATCATTTAGTCTGTGATCATTTGTCATTGGAGTTAATATTTGATGAAGTTAATACCCTGCTACAGGGAAAATATGAACAGCTCCCTATACCTTTACCCTATCGTAATTTCATTGCCCAGACCAAAAGTATCCCTCTTGAACAACATCAAGCTTATTTTCAGCAGCTACTGGGGGATGTTGCAGAACCAACCTTGCCATTTGGGTTACTGGATATCCAGGCTAACAATGACACTATTGTAGAAGATATCCTGACACTGGATGATGATTTAGTTCAGATGATACAACAATGTGCCCGCCAGCAAGGTGTCAGTACCGCAGTTATCTTCCATGTTGCATGGGCACAGGTACTGGCGCAGTGTAGTGGGCGTGAAGATGTCATCTTCGGTACCGTTTTATTGGGAAGACTACAGGGTGGAAAAGAAACAGAACGAATACTGGGCATGTTTATTAACACATTACCTGTCCGGATTATTCTTCAGGGGCGTAAGGTTCGGCAAATAGTACAAGAAACTTACCAGCAGCTCAGTACATTACTGGTACATGAACAAGCACCATTAGTGATTGCTCAGCGGTGCAGCGGTATTCCCGCTTCTCTACCACTGTTTAACAGTCTGTTTAATTTCCGTCATAGTTCAGGTGTCTCTGATGACGAGGAATCTACTCTCTCATCAATCTGGGAAGGTATAGAAACCCTCAACACTAAAGAACGCAGCAATTACCCTTTATCACTGGACGTTGATGCCTATGACGACGGGTTTGAATTAACAGCCCAATGCAACCAAAAGATTGACCCTGTTCGTATTAATGCCTATATGACAACGGCGTTAAGAAGGCTGGTGACTGCATTACAAATCGCACCAGAGCAAAATATTCAGGCAATATCTATTCTTCCAGAAGAGGAAAATACGGCGTTACTGGTGGGATTTAACGGTGCTGAAATCGCTTATCCGCAGGATATCCTGCTCCATCAGCTATTCGAACAGCAGGTTTCTTGCACACCAGATGCCATTGCACTGGTTAGTGGTGATGAGCAACTCAGCTACGTTGAACTGAACCAACGGGCCAACCAACTGGCACACACCCTGATTGCCGCAGGTGTACAACCCGATGATCGGGTCGCAATTTGTGTTGAACGTAGTCTGGATATGATTATCGGCTTGTTCGGAATACTGAAAGCCGGTGCAGGCTATGTCCCGCTGGATACTGATTATCCGACTGAAAGACTGGCTTATATCCTTTCCGACTGTAAACCGAAGCTATTACTGACTCAAACACATTTACAAAACCGTCTGGCAACAGAAGTCCCTGTCTGGTTAATGGATAGTGAAGCGCATCAGAGCAATGTGGAACAGCAACCACACCACAATCCTGAACATCCACAATCGAAGCTGGCACCACATCATCTGGCCTATATCATCTATACCTCCGGCTCCACCGGGCAGCCTAAAGGCGTAATGATAGAACATCGTAATGTGGTTAACTTCGTTCATGTCCAGCGTCAGACTAACGAATTAACCCCTGCTGACCGTGTACTGCAATTTACGTCTGTTGCTTTCGACACCACCGTGTCGGATATTTTTGCGACACTGGCAACCGGCGCAACCCTGATCCTGCGACCTGCCGATCTCCGCGTACCAGACAGTCACTTCGGTCGTTTCCTGCGGGAGCAGAAAATTACCGTCACCGATCTCCCTACCGCTTTCTGGCATCAGTGGGTACAAGAGCTGGTCGCCGGACGATGTGATTTCAGTCCTTCGTTACGTCTGGTTATCGTTGGTGGCGAAAAAGCTGAGCTTCACCATCTGACTCTCTGGAAATCACTGGCTGAAACTCAACATTGCCGCTGGATTAACTCCTATGGCCCAACAGAAACCACTGTCATCGCAACCGTATTAAAAGTGGATGGTCATGCCCTGTATACCGAACCAACCCTGCCTATTGGTTATCCATTAACCAATACACGCCTATATATTCTGGATGGACAGGGACAACCGGCTCCTCTCGGTGTTTCCGGGGAAATTCATATCGGTGGTGCAGGCGTTGCACGGGGTTATCTCAACCAGCCTGAACTGACAGCAGAACGCTTTATTCCTGATCCATTCAGCCATCAAACTGATGCACGTATGTATAAAACAGGTGATTTAGGATGTTGGTTGCCGGACGGTACAATTGAGTATCTCGGACGCAATGATTTTCAGGTTAAGATCCGTGGATTCCGCATTGAACTGGGAGAAATTGAAGCCAGACTCTTTGCATACCCCGGAATCAAAGACACAATTGTTATCGTGCGGGAAGATACTCTGGGTGATAAACGTCTGGTGGCCTATCTGGTACCACAACCGGGCACAACTCTCGATCTGGAAGACCTGCGTCACTCTTTGCACGTCAACTTAGCCAGCTATATGATCCCCAGTGCTTTTGTGATTCTGGATACATTCCCGCTGACACCTAATGGCAAACTGGATCGTCGGGCATTACCGGCACCGGATAAATCGTCTGTTATCAGCCGCAACTATGAAGCCCCTATCGGTGAAACCGAAGAGATCATTGCTGCGATATGGCAGGACGTACTCCGGCTGGAACAAATAGGACGCCATGACCACTTCCTTGAGCTTGGTGGTCATTCCCTATTAACCTTGCAGGTTGCTACCCGTCTGAATCAGGCTTTAGCTAAGGATATCAGTATCCGCGACTTGCTGGTTTACTCAACAATCAGTGAACTGGCAACCTATATTCAGTCAGACGCGGCGCTGCCCCAACAACAAAACTTAGTGACTATCCGTCAGAGGAATGGCAATACTTCACTGTTCCTCATTCACGCAGTCAATGGCGATGTTCACTATGCCTACGAGCTTGAGCCATATATGGATAATGACGAATTATCAATTTATGGTGTTATTGCCAGCGACACCCTTGCAGAAGAAGGCATAAAGCCCACCATCAACAATATTGCTCAAGAATATATTAACTGCATTCGTCAGGTACAAGCACATGGCCCTTACCATCTGGCTGGATGGTCATCAGGCGGAACGATTGCTTATGAAATGTCCCGCCAATTAATTGCCGATGGTGAAACAGTAAATTTTGTCGGGTTATTGGACAGCGCCTCTAATTATTTGGATTTCTATTCAGCTGAAGAGAAAGAGTCCGGAATGATGTTTGAGAAAAGTGCCATACTGCTCGAACTACTCCCGTACGATATCCCAGAAGATATTAACGATGAATTCAATAAGCTAGCCAATGAACGTGATTACGACGCGATGTTAATATTAGCTGAGAAGCTCAATTTATTACCACCGAAGGTCACACGGCAAAATGTCAGTGATCTTGTGCAAATGCGCTATAACATCTCTGTGGCAGCTAACTGTTACATACCACAGGCGATAAACACGAACGTCACTCTGTTCAGATCAATGGATGAAGTCGCCGAAGGAGGAACAATGGCACTAAAATGGGATCAAATACTACCCAGTGAGCAGCTGACTATTATCCCGATTAAAGGAGATCATGACTCTATGATGATGCAACCCAATATTCAGGATACGGGCAAAGCATTAGTTAAAGCGGTAATGAATAATCAATAAGGCAGCGAAAAGAATGAACCACCTCTGTAAGAGGTGGTTCATTTATAGTATAGCCAATAATAAAACTAAAGCTCACAGACATAAAAATATCTTTAACAATTATAATAAAAGGTGATTATTTTACATTGATTCCCTGGTGTACTGAAATAAAAATATAACCCTTCATTAAAAATTAAAACTCATATAGTTTATATGATGAACAAATAAGCAGCGTAACTATAAAACAACTCCTATTTAGTGTAGGGCTAATAAACTCCTCTTTCTCTTGTTTTTAAGTTCCTGTATCATAAAAAATAATGGCGATAAGGTAAATTTATAGCGACTTACATCTTATAAGATAATATCAATGAGACAATATAATGCAAGAGACAAACAATAAAAAATCGACCGAAGCTGATATTTTACTTTCTACTATTTCAAAAAATATTGATTTCTTAATGAAAAAAGACAGTATTGATTCACACACTTTAAGTAAATTGACCGGTTTAGGTGTTGCTACTATTAATAATCTTAGGCGTGGTGTTGGAAATCCGACTATTGCTACAATATCATCCATCGCTGATATATTTGGAATGAATATTGGTGAAATTACCGATGGTAAATTATATGAACATTATCAAGATAATGAAATAATCTCATCAATACCTTTAATTCGTTATGATGAGTTAGATGAATATATATGTGGAAAGGCAATACATACAAACCTATATAAACTCAGCACCCAAGAAGATCAAGGGGATTCTCTTTTTGCTGTAGGTTTTTCAAATAACCTTCTTTCACCATATTTTGATAGTAACACTATCGCAATTATTTCTAAAACAGAATCAATTTGTGATAGTGATATAGTTCTTGTAAAGATTAAAGATACTCCAGTCTGTTTTAGGCAAGTTTTTGTCGGTGAACGCGGGATTTATTTTTCTATATTAGGAATTGACATGGATCAGAAAATAACCTTCAGGGAAAATTACACAATAATAGGCATTTTGATCAAATCAATTAGAAATTTAAAATAAGGATCCATTGTGATAAAAATAATTGATTTTTTCAGAAAAGCATTCAAGCCTCGTTATATTTATAATTTACAAAAATTTGATCCAATAAAAGATAATGGCTTCTATATTTTAAAAGAATTAGGAACTCACACATGTATTAGAGTAAGAACAGAAGATATTTTTAAAAGTGATTTAATATATAATATTAACCCTTATGACATAATTTTTATAACTAAATTTGAAGAAAATGAAATTAAAGAAAAACAAAAACTTAAAATAATAGAAGAGAATAGAGATCTATGTTTCACTTTACAGAATGAATATTCTTGTAGAACAATAAATGGAAAAGAGATACTTTCCGATCAAAATATTGTGGAAAAATTAGACTCTGCTAGTCTTATAAGGATCGCTTATACCTATGGACTAAAAGATGGAAGGAAAATCTCTGATGAAATTTTTAAAGTGGAAAAAATAAAATCATCTAAACCTGCCAATCTAAAGGTAATAAAGTGACTCAAGTCTACCCTACAAGCTCAAATTTCAAATATAACTACTTATTTATTTCTTTATCTGTAACAATCATGATCACGTGTGACGTGCTTGTATATAAAACACTAGACTTTTATGGTCTTAAAATCACTTTTAGTGGTATTTTATTTTCTTTTTATTTTCTTATATCTACAGTCCAAACTGAGGTTTATGGCTATAGACAAGGAGTGAAAACAGTTTGGGTAATGGTCTTATGTCAATCAATTTTTGTCATGGTTATTTTTATTGCATCACATTCTCAACCAGATAACAATCAGATCTCAATGAACTTTCGAGAATTATTTGGTGAGTTTTGGCGAGTAATGATAGGTACATGGGCTTCTGTACCAATTTCTTACTTCATAAATGGATTTGTAATATCTACTTTAAAAAAAGTTTTTCTTGGTAGATTTTTTTTCATAAGATATATTATTGCATCAATGATTACTCAAGCATCTCTTTTATTATCATCATACCCCATAAGTCTTTCTTCGAAATATAGTGCAAATGAATTGATTATAATAATTTCCACAACCTGGTCCTATAAAGTAATAATGTCTATTATATTATTACCTATTGGCATTATATTAGCTGATAAGATAAAAAAATTAGAGTCAGCTGATGTATACGACTGGGGAATATCATATAACCCATTTAATTTTGGAGGTGATAAAAAATGAAAGTCATTCAGATAACCGATATCCACCTGACACAGAGCAGAGAACATCAATTATTTAATGCAAACCTGTATGATAACTTTGATACTGTCTGTGATGAAATATGCCGCATAAAGCGAGTTACTGAAATAGACTTAATCATTGTTTCCGGTGACATAACAAATGATGGTGATATCGATGCTTACCGATATTTTTTCAAAAAAATGGATTCATGTCAGATCCCCTATATTTCAATAGCGGGAAATCATGATCTGAAAAATAATATTGATACCGTAATTGCAGAGATAAAACCAAAATATAACATCACGTCCTGTGAGTACAGCGGTAAAAATTGGTTCATGACTTATGTTGATACCGTCGTTAAAGGTGAAGATTATGGCTTTATTACACAAGATAACCTTGCTGAATTAGAAAAAAGAATCATTTTAAACAAGAATTCTAACACTGCGGTATTTATGCATCACCACGCTATTCCGGTTGGTACACCTATTGTAGACAATTGTATGCTGGAAAATGCCACGGATTTATTAACATTATGTAAAAAACATAAAGTGAAATTTATTGGCTGTGGTCATGCTCACACTTCTCGTATCTGGCATCAGAATGATATAACAATCAGTGTTGCACCTGCGGTTTCATTCCAATGGTTATCAGGTACAGATACCGTTAAAACAACAAAAAGTTTTGGTTTTAATATTATTGATTTTTCAGAAAATATTTCAGTAACTTCGTGTAGTTACTAAAGTTCTATACACAATGTATATACGCTATTCTCAAGTTGCAGCATAAGCAACTTGAGAGTGTATTGACGCCCAATATATGATTTAGTTATCAGAAATCGGCTTTAATTTAGCCATAAAGTGGCGTAGCACTGGTGGCTCATAAGTAAATGTTAATCCGCGAATATCAGCAGCACGCTGTTTTAATTCTATAAAGGCTTCAACGACATAATCCATATGATCATTGGTATAAACGCGGCGAGGAATAGCCAGCCTCATCAGTTCCATCGGTGATTCTTTTTGTTTACCGGTCATTGGGTCACGCCCGAGCAGTAAGGAACCAATTTCTACACTTCTGATCCCCGCTTCCAGATAGAGCGCGTTATTCAATGCCTGAGCCGGAAATTGATCGCTGGGAATATGCGGTAAAAATAGTTTTGCATCCACAAAGACAGCATGCCCACCAACCGGATATTGAATAGGAATCCCCGCCTTTCTTAGCTGTTCACCTAAATAAGCCACCTGATTAATACGGTAAGACAAAAAATGCTCATCCATACCTTCTTCAAGCCCAATCGCCAGTGCTTCCATATCACGTCCGGCAAGCCCGCCATAAGTCACAAACCCTTCGTTCGGAATACAACGAACTTTTACGTCATTAAATAGATCTTCATCATCACGAACAGAGCAAAGGCCACCGATATTGACCATGGGATCTTTTTTTGCTGACATAGTCAACATATCGCCATATTGATACATCTCTCTGACGATCTCTTTAATTGACTTATCTTCGTAACCTTTTTCCCGCTGCTTAATAAACCAGGCATTTTCACAAAATCGGGCTGAGTCAATAACCACCGGAATATCATATTGTTTCGCGATTTCATACACCGCTTTCATATTAGCAAGAGAAACCGGCTGACCACCTGTGCTATTACAGGTTATCGTGACTATGATGGCGACTACATTATTTTCGCCCTGTTCTTTAATTGTGTGTTGAAGTAAATCAATATCAAAATCACCCTTCCAGTCATAATAACTGCCGGTATCAAAAGCCTTATCAGTAACAACATTGATAGCCTTAGCATGATTTAATTCCACATGAGCCATTGTGGTATCAAAATGAAAATTAGAGATAAATACAGGGTGTTGCGCCCCGCCTTTTAATTTTTTCCTTTCAAGCAAGGCAGGAAATAAAATCTGCTCAGCGCCACGCCCCTGATGAGTAGGAACGGTATGCTCATACCCAATTAATTCTTTGACTCTATCCACCAGATGATAATAACTACGAGATCCGGCATAAGCCTCATCCCCCATCATCATACCAGCCCATTGCTGATTACTCATGGAGCCAGTACCAGAGTCAGTCAATAGGTCAATATACACCATATCAGAAGGCAGCATGAACGGATTATACCCCGCAGCTTCCAGAGCTGCCTCACGTTCTGAACGTGTTGTCATACGGATATTTTCTACCATTTTAATACGAAAAGGCTCAGGAATGCGCTTCATTTTAATATCTCTAATTAAAAAATTATAATAAATCACATGATACGGTCAACAAACGTTAGTATTTATTAGTGGAAAAGTCTGGTTTTTATTTATGAATAAAATGTCAAATTTACTTCTATTCAAATGACATTAGTAGCAGGAAGAGAATGACTGAAATACACAATAGTCAATATCTTGCTGTATATTAAAGGTGGGTTTATATCGTGCCAAAAAGAATTTCACACATTAACCTTATAGCATATAAATGATCCCGCATGCACTTATATAACAATATGAAATTGCTGTCTATTTAATTTATTAAGTAAAGACACATAACATTAATAACGTGTAAAAAGTATAAACTAAAATGCAATTAACTCATGTTATATTAACCATAAAAACACTTTTGATTTTATTTAATTAAAAACAAATAATATTACTTGCCGAAAATATGGATCATGACACTAATTTATTGGCAGCAATCAATATTTAAGTAATACCCTATAACCGAGGTTTTTATTAAAATCGAGTACTCTTTTTAATATCAATCAGACCACTTAAATTGCTATTTTTCAATCAAGATTATTCTCCCCGGTCACATCATGCTTTACGATCCCGGGGATTCATTTCTATGATGCCATCAGGCTATCCTGAAGCTCATGAAGCTGGTTTTGCAACTGCTGTAACTCCATCTGCTTTTGCATTTCCGACTGAGCTGGACGTTGTTGTGATTCACGTATCCGTTTTTCCAGATCAGTAACCTGTTTTTCCATTTGAGCTTTTCCTACCGCTTTGATTTTCAATTGATTAAGTAGATTACTCAATGACTTCTGCAAAACAGCCTGAGTACGTTTTTTACTCTCCAAAGTTGTCCGCGCTGCTTTTCTTTCTTGTTCAAGAGCTTCATAAACTGCCTTGAATTCTTTATTTAATACCTTTTCATGCTGTAATACTTTTTCTTTCTCAGCAACTCTCTGATCCCATGTCCCAGAGTAATTGCAGTTAAACTTTGCAATAATACTCATATCTCCTTTCGTAGGATCACATTCTTGTGCATTTGTAACACAACCAGCCAATACCACACTCATTAACAATATCATCAATACTCGCATAATAATTCCTATCAACTTACTTTAATTGCGGTACGTTGTTCATAAAGGCTGTCAAGTTCCTGCTGTAACATACCAATATTTTTACGCATTTGAGCAATCTGCTTATTTAAATTTTTCGTTTTAGCGCCATCTTTTACCATTTGAACAGAAACATCAGCCCACTGTTTTTCGTGCTCTTTCATTTCTTTAATGGTATTACGCAGGTAGGCAATATTAGCATCAAGCCCTTTCAACTGTTTCTGCATCTGCGCTTTTTTCACGGTTTTTGCAGCAATATCTTTATTAATACTAGCCAGAGTACGCTTATCAGCCTGAATCACTTCTTTGACTATGACAGTGGCATTCTGAATCCGCTCATTTTCTGCTTTAATATCCTTAATTGCAGCCGCTAATAATTGTTCTCTGCTGGAATATTTTTTACGCTGACTATCCAGATAAGCATTCGCTCCCACTCCTACTCCACATCCCACAATTGCTGCCGCTGCAATACATATCGCTTTATGATTCACATCACTGAGCATACAAGCCATTGCCCCTGCTGCTGCTCCAGCCAAACAAGACTGCAAACCCGACTTATTAAAAAATTCGACATCTTCGTTCTTAGTTAAACGAGAATCTACTGTTCCTGTTTGTGCAGAAGGCCCATTTGGCGTCTGGCAGGCAACCAAAATAAAAATCAGGCAAAAAGAAATCATCAAACGTATATATTTTAAAACCATAGGTTAATATGTCCTTTCTAAATAAAAGTGCTCATTATCATTTATATTCGACGGGCAGTTTATTTATTTTTCTTACACATCTCCAACCAACTATCCCGAGCAACTCTGCCATCCTTCCAATATCCCTGAAGATTCTGCCAATACGTATTGAGATAACTATTTAGATTGGTTTTACCACGAGCCGACATTTCTTGCTGAACGACTCGGAGTTGCGGTGCAATAAGCTCTGCATTATACGTTATGCCCATATCAACCAAGGTATCAGCATAATAATTTGTAATAAAATTTAGTGCCTTTTTATGTTGTTCCAACTGCGTTTGGCGACGAGAACAATTTGCATCCAGTTCACTGCCTGATTGACAAGTTTTTCCATACAGGCCGACTAATCGATCATAAAAATCACCATCATCCTTCAATTTTGTGCATAAAAATGCGCCAAGTTGCAAAGAGGTACGTATTGCCTGATCACGTTGTTCATCACGTAATTGTGCATTGGCACGCAGATCGGCACGTAATTGCGCTAATTGCTTTTTCAGCGAGGCATCTTGGATCTTGGATGAAATACTCCCCAAATAATCAATTGAATCTGTCGATTTTTTCCCTTTATTTTGATGCTCTTCAACACCTAAGGTTTTCCACTCTTTAGCAATTTCTTTAATGCGGTCACGAGAAGTCAGTGTCGGAGAAACCAGAACCAAACGAAATCCTATCGCTTTGTTTTTGTTATCGCCTTGAGCTGTATAATAAGGCTCTTCACCACGTAGTGAACTGCGTATGTCACTTTCCGGTGTCAGAAAACTACCGCCCCTGACAATATAGCCCCCTGCCTGACCATGTTGTCGATCCAATTTGTTTAAACGAAAAGGTTCAAACATCATCTCAGCGGTATTACCCAACATATCATGCAGCCCCAATGGATTAGGTTTGAGTAAGCCGGTCAGTTGGAGTTTGCCATTGGCTGACTGAGAGCCAGAAAACCAGACATAATGGATGATCCCCTCAGGCATAGGAAAACGTTGGTCACGAAATTCAGATGTGGAAACAGCCAAGCCACCACGGGCGGAAAATTCCCATTCAGTTTCTGTTGGTAGACGGAGAAAACCCGGTTTTCCATCTTCATTAGGCAGAGTTTCAGGCCGGTTCTTCAATAGCCAAAGGTTATATTGGTTTGCCAGATTCATGGCATCGATCCAACCAATGTTCACTTTTGGCAAGCGGAGTCTCATATTTGGCGTCGGACAAGTACCGCTAAGAGCTTGATATTGTAAATCGGTCAATTCATACTTCGCCATTAGAAAATAGCGCCCTTTCCCCGATTTTCCTTCAGCAAAACTACCCGCAATATATTCCGCCCGCGCCTGCTCCAGATATCCCCATTCATCATTTTCGCCTCCTCCGAGGGTGATGCTGTAATCCTGTAACGGTTGGCTGAGAGGAATGGAAATTTTACGAAATACCATCGAACCACCACAGGGCATTGGTAATATCACATCATCAGACAGTGGCTTAGGATTGTAGAATTTTTCTTCCCAGACAGCGCTGGCAGAGAGTGGCAATATACCAAGCACGCCCCCTACCAATGCGATGCTTAGGTAATGGTTAAATTTCACGTAAACTCTCCGCAGGTTCAATTTTTAAAGCACGTAAGGCACCGACCGTCGCAACGCCCAGTGCTACAGCTAATACACTCAATAAGGCAATTAACATGTGTAAGGCTTCCAAATGACATACAAATGCCGTTTCTGGTAATGAAGCGCCCAACACACTATTAAACAACTGACTGGCAACAAAATAGAGCAACAACCCCACTCCCCAAGCACTTCCTGTCAAAATTAATGCCTGAATCAAGATAAACCACACTACTGCATGCCGACGGATACCTAATAACCTGAGCACTGCCATGTCTTTCCTTTTGCGATCAATATTGGCCATAAAAGCACCCACTAACGAGGCAACTCCCCCTGCCGCAGAAATCCAGGCAATCACAGTAAATATCAAACCAAGTACCTGATCGATAGCACGCACTGATTCAATCTGCGCCTGTTGTGTTACCGTGTCGATATTCTGCTGCTGTAGCCAGCCAGACAGCGCTGACACACTATCTATACTGCTGGCATATAGACGTGCTTTAGCAAACGTAGTACGTTCTCGGGGAGCAATACCTTCTCCCACATGGAATAACGCAACTTGGTAGCCATCACGGTAATCCTCCATTGCCACTAACAGAGGAAGCGAGACAAAAGCCGCCGGACGAGAGAATTTTGCCCCATCGATTACACCAATAACGGTTAATTGATGCTGGATTCGTTCACGCTGCCCTTCTCGTTTACGCGTAACCACCAGCTTCAGACTATCACCCTCTTTTATCTGTAACTGTTTTGCCGCACTAGCACTGAGCACAACCTGCTGTGCATTTTGTGGTTGTCGGGCATTGACCAGTAGTGGATCGTTTGATGCTGTCGGAATGACTTCTACATTACTGACAAAATGTTGACTATCTCTGACCAAATCAGCCTGAGTATTTAAAGAGCGGGTTAATGGGATAACGAAACCAACATCAGGGCTAGCAGCCAGCTGATCCAGCCAATTGCGATCATAGCTGCCATTCCCTAGCATACGAACTTCCCGTGTACGCGGATCATCGACCAAGGTATGACGAAGCTGACTCACGATGCCATTTTTTAGTCCAAAAAGCAGTAACAAAGGCGTGATCACAGCAATAAGAGAAAAAATGATACAGAGCGAAACCTTTCGATCATAAATTAAATCAGCCAGAGCCATGCGAGACAGTAACCAACGGGAACCCCTGATAATAGAAGAATTAACTGGCTGTGAAGACACTCTGTTTTCCATCCACTTTAGCGTAATAACGTTTAAGGCCAAAATTCGTGACTCGCTGCCAATCATGGCTAACAATAATGGAGACCAAATTTAATGACTTCACCATTTCAACAATCAAATTAAAAAGTACCTCAGCATTGTAGGGATCTAATGCCGCTGTTGGCTCATCAGCCAATAATAGCCGTGGCTGATGGGCAATTGCTCGGGCAAAAGCCACACGCTGACGCTCACCAATTGAAAGCTGAGAAGGCATCTTTTTCATTAATCCTTCAATATCTAAGCGAGAAATTGCTGTCTCCAGCCACTCTGAGTCAACTGTAAGACCAGCAATTTTACGGGGTAATTGAATATTTTGCGCGACTGAAAGCCACGGAAGCAGGCCACCATGTTGCAGTACAAAACCAAGATCTTTAGCACGCACTTTAGCAAGCTGTTTTTCATCTCCCGTCAGTAACGGTACCGCAATATCTTCGGGCGGATTACCCAATTGATAGCAACTCAAATTATCCGGTTGTAATATCCCGCCGATCATTTCCAATAATGTGCTCTTTCCACAGCCACTCGGCCCCGTTAGTGCAGCCACTTCCCCCGCACTAAGCGATAGCGAAGGCAGGCTGACAGTTAGACCCTGTTCTGCCGATCCTCGCTGTACTTGCATTGCTTCAATGCGCAACATCATGGAAGATTTTCCAATGGAACGGGATAAACGTTATCACGTGGGTCACTGCCAGGTGCTAACGAAATCCAGCGGTCTACATCTTCGTTATAATGCTGATAATAGTTGAGCTTGATGTTAAGACGGCGGATAAAACGCTCTTGTTCTAAGCCATCCCAACTTTTCCAGGTTTCTTCATCCAGACTCAACACTTCACTGAGATAAGGTAACCCTTCAATGTATTCACCCAACAGCCCCATTTCACCCAACTTGGTAGCCTGTTTATTTTTCGCCTGTTTAGGATCGTTCCCCATCGTTGCAGCTAATGAACGCAGGCTAGCAAACATATCATCCGGCGAAATTAAACCCTCATTGGCCGAATTAACAATCTTCTTCATTACTTCACTCAGGTCACTCAATTCACTCTTTGTCAGTAAAACCTTCACTTCGGTTGCCGGAATATTTTGGTTCACCAGATCGCGATCACTTATCCAAGATTTAAAAACTGTTGGTGCATGTGTACCCTGCTTATTCCCGAGGTAGGCCAACCGCATCGCATGTCCCAACTGGGCGGCATCCTGTAGAAGCGTTCCTTTGGTTAATACCTCATTTTTACCAAAATAGGATTCATTAGCCCCAAGGGCGCTACCGACTGTCTCCTCACCACTCCAAGCCGTTTTAATCTGCCCGGTAATAGCATTAGCAAGATTATCAACTATCGTACCAAAATTGTTCACATCGCCAGAATCAATCGGATAATAAAGCGGTTTATGCAGGAAAGCGTTGAGAGTCATCTCTCGGTACTGATTCTCCGCAGAAGCGTGGTTTTTACGCCCTGATGGTGTTTTCAGGTGCAGTGTATACAGTGCTACTCCACGGTAAGTGGCTTCCAAACGAACCTGAGTCGCATCCAGCCGGGTAGAGGACAGCTGATCATCCCCATCCAACGCTCCGGCATCTGTCACTAGAACCACATAACGCGCCCCAAATTTAGTCCAGTCCACTTTGTCCAAAGCCGTCATGATACCTGCATATGCATCTTCATTAACTTTGCTGCTGGAGATCTTGGCCTGTTTAAGGTCACGCACTTTTGTTAAAAAATCCTGACCATCTTTGACTGTATTAGGATCAACATACATTTTGGTGTCATATTCCAATCCCGGCACCGCAGCAATATTTGAACGATAAGCGACAAGACCAAATTTAACTTGCCCCAGCAGATTTTCCTTTTCAATACGCTGGTAAATTTTTTCAATAGCCTGCTTCGTACGCTCAATATAAGGCCCCATTGAGATGGTAGAATCAATCACAAATACCACCGATGCCGAGAACCCCTTGATCATATTTTTCTCTTCATCAGGGGTAATACTTGTATCCTTATTTTTGAACGCACTGGCAGAATTCGTTTTCCCCCCCGTTTCACTTACTGAGGCAACATTAAGTACGCGCACCTGATAGCCCGAGTCTGTAAAAATGTCATCAGAATCCAACACGGGTAATAGGTAAAAGTTTTTTTGCTGATCGATCATGTAATCAGGTTCACGCGCTAGTACCGAAGGTACAGACGCACCAGTTTGCAATTCTTTCAATAATGGCTGTAATTGCGTTGCTGGCGTCGCGTTATTCAGAATATTTTCTACATCCGCCTTATTACGGAAAAACAGCATAGGATTACGACCAGAAGGATTGGTGAAAGCCAGAGTCAATTGCATCTTCCACTCTACGGTACAGTTAGCCTTCATCCACCCCTGAGTACGACCGTAACTATCAGGCCCAACTTTTAACCATTCTTCATTACCCTGCTTTTGACGCTGATAAACGTAGAAACGGCTGAAAGCAGGTTGCACTGTTCCTTTTTCGGCCATTTTTTCCGACAACTCACACCCCGGATAAGTCAGTACTCGTTGGTAGAGAGTTTGCTTTCCTTCCTGTAAAAGAGGTTTTTGTGCTGCCAGCACGGGTGATATCATTAGCCCCAAGGCAGGTACTATAATACCCGCCATTATCCTGTTAAGAGGTTTCATCATCCTTTCCTATTTTTTCAGTATCGCCAAACGTGCTCTGGCTTCTCTGTTTTGTGGATCCTGATTAATCAGCACCTCATACCAATAAATTGCCGTTTGTGCATCGGCAACAAAACAGCCGCCCTTTGTTGCTGTTTCTGGATCATATTCCTGTGCATAACGTAGAGCGATTTGCGCATCGCCCGACTGGGATTTATAAGCATACAAACGTTGTGCTACATCACACTGTTTCGTTTTTTTTGCCTGTTGAATGACTTCCAGCACTTGTTTACTGGAAGGCTGACTCCGTAGACAACTTTTGACAAAATCCAGCCCGCTGCCTTTGACCATATTCTCAGCAGCACAAGGTATATTTTCTGATGCACTAACGGTAGCTGATTCTGGTTTGGTTTCTGGTTTCAGCAGCCACCAGCACATGCCAACAATAATCGCAATCAAAAGCAAAATCAGGGCGATTAACGGCAATTTATTCGATTTTTTTGCTGGAAGCGGAGATGGTGTTCTGGTAGGTTCATCCGGCTGTATTACCAAAGGCTTAGATGACTCTTGTTGATTCGGTGAAGCAAACTGTTCCGCCAAAGGTTCCGTTTCAATAATAGGCGTTTCTACCTGAGTCAATATGGCTGGCTCCGGTGACTGAGGCACATATTCATTAATATTGTTAGCAGCAGCATACTCTCCTTTTGCCAGCGAACTCAGTACACCATCAACAATTTTCAGACCACCAAACTCTCGAAAACCGGCTGCATCCACTGCCGTCACACGATATGCAACCTGACGCTCGGCCAACAGCGCATCGACCAATACCGGGCCTATGCGGGTTTCTAAATCATCCCCTTTTTCCTGTAATTCAGGCAACCGAATCCACTCTTCATTGTTTACCCACTGCCCTTCTACACTTAAAAAACAGCGATCCTGATTACGCTGGATTGACACCATGACGCTTTCAATCATTCCCTGCCACCCTTCAATATGCAAAGACGCATATCCGGGTTCTGCCGATTCACAAGGTCTCAATTCTGTTTTAATCACAACACATTACTCCGACGACAATTGAATACGTTCAATAATGGTGCCCAGCCGTTCGTTTTGAGCCGCCGTTATTTCGCGTCCGGCAGAATGACCGACATTTTCTTTAATCATTTCTTTCAGACCGACCAACCAATCAAAGATAAACATGGCGCTATAGTTCAGTGGTTCGCTTGTCAAACGGTATAAATGTCCATCGTCTTTCCACAATGCCGGATCATTTTTATTGGGGCCGGAAAAGAGGGTATGCCCTTTGCTATATTTGCTCGCAGGCCGTTTTTCTTTCGTTATTTTTTGGTATCCCAGCCAAGTGATGAAATCGTTTATGACGTTCAACACGCGGGACACCTGACGCTCCACCATTTTCTCCCGACGCACACCGGCTTGTTCTGTATTTGCCAATACATTTACCAATTCACCTTCAATATCCATTCTCTGGATAGCAGTGATCAATTCATCCACCAATGCTTCAATGGTTGGTCGGGGAAGGCCGATAAAATTTGTCACGTTCGTCTGCTCTGGTACGGTACGCAGGTAATTAACCCATAACTTAATGACTTGCTGAGCAAACATTTGTTCATGGCTGAGTGCTGATATACTTTCATCTGATGTATCGCTGAACAGATCAAAATCGCTGCCAATCCCGAAGGTCGCGATTGATTCATTGCTTGCCTTATCATCATCAGGTAATTCCAACGGAGTTTCCTGCATATAAAGCTCTTGTAGTGCTTTGCGTTGGGGGATCAAACTCACCAGTAATTCACCATGCATTCCCATCCGACGCTGTAACACCTTGAGAATATCATCTGCAATACCCTCTTTTTTGGCGGATTCTTTAGCATTATCCTGCTGAAACCACGCGATTAAATTTCCTTCAATCAATTCATGGCGGGTTTCATGTAGCTGTTCAGCAATACGTTCTAACTTAATCTCACGCTGGGCGACAGTAGCTAAATAGTCTGCCAATCGACGCATACCACCATCATTTAGTTGCAACATGGCATCCCATGCCTGATCCGGGAAAGCGATATGACGCTGAATAGCGCTATCTTCCAGAAAAGTTTTTTTCATCAAGGTCAGTTTTGGCTCAGTTTCCTGATTGAGCCCAACTTCATTTCCCTCTTTCATCATAATAAATGGTGTAGCCTGACGTGGTTTACGTACCAGAAAAGTATTGTTAAAAGCACAATCAGGCTGCCATTCTTGCATCCATGGAAAATGGCCGAAACGTTCGGTCATGGTGATTTTGACCATTCCACCCTGTCCCCACACCTCACGCAACATATCTTCCGATTTATTCAGCTCTTGGGTGATCCGTAAATCGAGTTTAGTGATTGCCCAAACTAATCCCGATGGACGACGGGAACGGCTGGTAGCATCCACTCCTTGGGTATAACGGATCCACTCGTCAAGTACTCCACCAACATCTTTCACGTTAGATTGTTCATTCGAAGGGGTACAAACGACTAAAACATTCATTTCCTGATTGACGGTATAACGCTCAAACAAGTAAGCCACTTTGCCACGCAGAATCAACTGTGCCAGAGGGTTGCTGTCATCATTTTCAGCCATCTGCTGAAAATAAGCGGTAGATTCCACCCCGAGACGCCCACGGTAACCGGGGAAATCCAATAAATCGACATCTTCAAATAATCTTTCTTGTGTAGACGAAAGTAGAGGAACATGCAGCTCTACTGTCAATGCCGTGAGTTCAGCCAAAGAAAGAGATACCGGTGCAGATAATCCATTCTCCTGCTCAGGACATACCTCTACCTGTAAATCATTACTTTTGTTAAGGCGTTCCAGCATATCGACATTCATAATGCTGTTGCTCTGTACTAATCGGCCATTTTGCTCAATGACTAAGACATTAAGTGGTGCTCTGACGACACTAGCCCCTCCCAAACGCTGCAATGTATGCGCAAAGCGACGGTAAGCCTCTGTGAATTCACCGATATTTCCCCATAATTCACTGAACAGTTGCGCTCGGTCATCAATCGATAACCACGGTGCGAGCTCCACCGCTACAGGCCAGTATTGCAATGCCATTTTACTCTGGCTTTTTTCCGCATGACGAATCAGATAGTCCCACAGCGAGACCACATCATCTTCCGTTAAACCAGATACTTTCCGTGTCTGGCGGCGGTTATTTAATGAGGTAAGTAAGTCACCTATACGTTTTTCATCATAACTCCAGTCAATCTTTTCCTGATTGAAATCATGAATAAACGTATTCGCGAGGATCTTAGCGATTTCCACTTCATTAAATAGCAACAATTCAATCGGCCAGTCTGGATTGGACGAATGTGATTGGCGGCTAAAGCGTGTCACTAATCCTGTTGCCTCTTTACCACCACCTGGTGGGTTAATATGCTCAATAAAATCCAGTTTATGCTGCCCCATTTGGGTCTCTAGCCGCCCATTATCCCCAGCCGCTAATGAAGAAATCAGATAGGATTTCCCCGCTTGAGAAAGACCAAAAAAACCGATGGTCATGGGACGCATAGCTGCCGTTGCCAGCCTTTGTGCTGTGTTCCGGCTACGGCGCAATTTCAGCTTTAATCGATCTGCTTCAGTATTGAGACGTGGTGCATTTTCACGAACATCGTCAATCCATTCGATTGCCTGATTTGCACCTTCCGCAACGCTAAGCCACTCTCTTTTTAACTGTTCAGGAGTAAAATGATTCATTAGATTTTAATACTTCCACTGTCGAGCCAATAATGAATTTCACCCAGTCCATTTCCGGCTAATGTATTCAATTTAAAACTCATATCCTGCTTACGCGGATTTTGTTCAGAACCAACAATATCTATTTCACTGATACGGAATTTTTCAGGGCTGCCATTAGCTTCTACATCTGGCCCACGCCCCTCTTCTACTTCCAGTTTCAGCCTCAATACTGCATCACCAGATAAAGCAGACGCTAAACGTGCCCCCGGAATTTTTAAAGTATACAGGGGCGTCGCAGGCCAACGTTCGTTATCAAGCTGGCGAAAACCGATTCGCATTTCACCACGGACTTCAAAATATTGGTGATTATCCAATTGGAATCCTGGTGTGTCTAAATCAATGTTTCTATAAAACACGTTGCTGTCTTTCAACAAGTTGTTACTGTCAAGCATTCCCAGATAACGGATTGTTGAATAAGGCTTAAAATTGGCAGTACGGAAGTAAAAATTACTCAGACGTGATTTTTCCGCCAGAAGACACAACATTGCGCCCACCGCCGCAGTGGATTTAGGATCTTCAATGAGACCTTTCTTATTGAACGGATACCATCCCCCAGTTTCATAACCATGTAAAGGGAGGATACGGGCAGGAGGAACTGGCTGTAGCTGACGGATGAGTGCCTGAATTCCGGGTAAACGAGAGGGACGCCCGGTTAATAACAACATATCGCAATTGTAATACCAAAGCACTTCACACAGCGCTCGCAGGCTATGACAAATATTGAAACGAATATTGTAGGCATCAATAAACTCATTATGAAGCTTCGCCAAATTGATATTCAACGGCACATCAAGTATTGAAAACGAGTTATTGTTCCCTATCGGTAAACAACGTTTAATTTCATCATCCACATAGCTGCATACCTTATCTGTAGGCAAATGGGGAAGTAACTCACAAAATGTTGTACTAATAACCTGCTCACTGGAGCCTGGGGTAAATTTCTCATAACGATGCAAAATAGCCAGTGCTATAGGTGAAAATATCTGCAATGTCAGTTGCTGACGCAATACTTGCTTACCCGCATCCAATGCTTCACTGCCGAACAGACGCGACATTACCGCTTCTGCATCTAAATCCTGATAGCCGATATTCAACAATGCGGCCTTGAATGCGGGTTGTAAATAGAATTGGATGATATCTAATAAAATATCGTCACCGGCAACTTTAAAACCTTCACGAAATAGCTGTGTCGGTACAATACGTACATTGCTACCATTGCCATCATCTAAGGTATAGCGGGTGACCACTAAATCGGTTGTTCCACCACCAATATCAATCGAAGCAATTTTTAATGTTCGCGTATCGCCAGTTTCTACTTGGTTATCCGGACGGATTGTTGCAGCAAAAAACTCCTCACTTCGGCCTCCAAAGTAATTTTGGGTTTCGTTATAAAGATAAACCAGCTGACCGCAAGTCGCTTCGTCCCATTTTACATGCACTTCCGGCAGAATACGTTTACGCAAAACGTTTTGTTCTTCTCTTCCACTTTCATCCACTCCCTGATCCATTTCCTCCCAACCCAATGCCTTCCAAACCAGTCTGATTGCCTGCATCATCGCCTGCTGGAAAATTGCACGCTCCGGCTTAGGCATAGATGGTGGAACAGTAAGGATGATGTTATTTAGCTGGCGGGGAGTACTGGCATGACTCATCTTCAAACGCTGTGCCGGACTGTTAATCTGCATCAACGCTTGAGCCAGTACTTCAGATAACATCATCGTCATCAGGGAGCTGCGGCTATAATCTGGAGTAAACACAGGCATACGTTCAGAAGGTTTTAACGCATACAAAGCCTCACCTTTATCGTTGATCATATAAGTCATCGGTGCTGCTGTTGCCTGAGGCTCACGATCCGATTTCACAAAAGCGCGGCTAAAGCGCCACCCCGGAGAATAAGGCGCCTCATCCCACAAATAACGTTTTGGACTGGAAAGCCCTGTTGACCCTTCTGTTCCCAAGCGTTGAGATGCCATGCGGAAGGCTTCCTCTCCTACCCGACCAATAGTTGGCCAGGTAAAGGCATCACTGCGGCCACTTTTAGCAGAAAAATCCTGTTTACCAAATTCCGCCTGAGCAAATTCAAGCCGACTATCAAACGGCTCCGTATAAACATACTGAGGCTCACTTAAATCACGCAATTGCAATTGATATTTTTGAGATAATCCCTGGTTATCATCCCGATGTTCTTCAATTAAAATCCCACAACTGCGTGAATTGCCTACATCAAGCACTAAATCAACATTAATTGGGTTATTCTGAAGTTTGACATCATTGAGCTGGATATCAGGAAGTTGCAATAATACATTAAGAGCATTAATTAAATTAAGATAATGCCCCTGATGCTCCCTCTGATTCAAATTGTGCTCAATATCTTCATGGTATAGACGCCACAATGCAGCCGCACGCTCGGAATAGCTTTCCCGCAACCAATCATCTACCCACCTCAATAGCAGAAAATCCCCCATTTCATGATGATTTTCTGCTAGTGCAAAACCCACGCCAGAACGTACATCATCATCACAGGGAGCCAGATATTGTGTATTCCTTCTGTCTGGAAGAACTTTGGTATCAAAAGCCAAAGTGACGCGCCATGTATTTCCTTGCTCATCCGGTGTATCAAGTGCATGAAATTTTATTCGCGACCAGTTAGTTGGCCCCTGAGCAAAACTTTGTGGGGAGTTAAAACGGAAGAATGGCAGTGGTAACCAGATATCATTATAAATCTCAAGTGACTTTTCCAATGCCAATGGGTAATCAGGTTCTGCTGACAATGCAGCAGAACCTGATGAGGCAGGAACCTGAAAAGTATCTTCCCGTTCATTGTACACCAGACGAATAAGCGGATTATTTTCTCCTCCCAACAAGAATTCGCCGTAGATTTTTCGGTTAGGAAGTGCAAAAGCAAAATCCAGAAACTGAATACCGCTGTCACGAATCAGGGTAACTTTTTCTTTAAAATCAGTAATAGTTGCCAGCATGCCGTTAATCTGCCTCTCGCTTTATCGACATAGGAAATAAAGTTTTTTCGTTATAGCGTCCTTTGCACGCCGTTACACCTTGATTATCTGACTGACAGATAACTTCAGGCATAGTATAAGTTGAACCATCGCTGCACTTTGCTTCATCATTGTTATCCAATTTTAAGCTACCGGATTCCATAGCCGCTGTGACAGGTGCTTGGCAACGAATGCCATCTCCACGAACCATTTCAACGAATCCTTTGCCATCAGTAATTTGATACATCAGCCTGAGGGGTTTACCCGTTCGGATATCCTGAATTCCGGCTCCCGCGTACCAACGCCCATTGAGAAAATCAACGGTTCCTTTTTGTACAGCATTATCAGGGATCACTAGTGCATCAACAGATGGAACCGTTAACAGTACAGGGGGGATATTAGCGACTGTTGATACAGGTGAAGGCATTGATACCTTACCAGATGTAGCATTCAGCCCTACAGTCGGTGTAGTAGGTTCATTTGACTGTGTAGACAAAGTTGGATTCATTGCGTCAATAGTATTTGTCTCTGACGGAGGAACAGCTATTTCTGGTGGTAATAATATTCTTTTTCCAGCTTGCACATTTTTCTCTTCCTGCATTGGAAGTTCAGAAACAAGATGAGTGGAAGGTGATACTCCCCAAAAATACCCATTGGGTACACAGCCACGCAGTAACATCAGTAAGATAAAAAGCAATAAAATGGGTAACACCCACCACAACCAACGTGGTATTACCCAACGCCGAGTCTGTTTTCCCGCTGAACGGGATATTGAAGTGACTTCTTCTATGTTTACAGGTGGCTTAGCGAGTATTGTAGAAACAGGCTGGATACCAGTAGATACTCCAGTATTAGAGGGCGCAGGACGGTTTAATTTTAGACAATCAAACGGATTGGGGCGAGCCTGTTGCTGTGCATTGACAAATCCCCAAAAAGTCAATACAGGTTTACCATCGACCAAATATACATGATCCTTATCAGGAAATTGTATCGTCTTACTCAACAAGGCCCCAAAAAGACGCATTTCATGCGTCTTTTGACTTAACATTTGAGCACTCAGTTGCTCGATTGCCACTTTATTAGCTTCCAGTTGCTTCAATGCAGCTTGACGTTCATCATCCGTTGCCGCCACCCAAGGAACAACATTACCGGAAAAACTCGCGTACCAATCAATGTGATCACCTTGTTCATTAACTTGCGGTATAGCCAGAGAGTTGGCTACTTCAGAAAGCCGTCGCAAACGTAAAGTTTCACGTAGTTGTAGTGCCGAAAGGTGAACGGCCTGACCATTCTCCCCCATTGGTAAATAACTTTCGAGCTTATCACCACGTAAAAATGTTTCTTCCACGGTAAACCGTTCCTTGCTATTAAAAATACATATTGATGCACTTATTTTGCCCAACAGAAATAGAAGAGTTCATAAATAGCAGCAATTCCGAAAAATCACACTGCGGAAAGAACAACTACACATATCAAACAGGACTCATCTTTGGATGTTATTGTAACTATTGCGGAATGGACAGTAAAATCTTAGTGATTTAATTAGGTTACAGGAATTACCGGCTGACCTATTTTGATTAGGCTGGTTTTGCCGCGTATCCTCCAGTGCAATATGGACCGAACCCACGGAGTAAACCGCACGAGCCAGAGCTTCAAGACCATGATAAGCGGTCAGTTCTGGAGGTGTTAAATTACTCGGACAACACGCTGAAGCCGCATTCCTGCGGCCTCATGATTGAAAATCATTATTTTGATTCAAGACATGAACAACTATTTTTTAGCTGCCTGTAAGAAATCAAAATAGTCTGGCGTGACAAGAAAAGGAACAAGTTCACCCGTAGACAAGGATGAGTTGGAAACATCCGATAATCTGAATTTCATTTCCTTCGCTAAATTGATTCCACTTGCTACAACCGGGTAATCTTTATTTTTCGCGCTTGTCACATAAGTGCCAAGGTTAATCAGTGTTGGTACGGGTTTAACTCCTCTTTCCAGAATAATAGTCATTCTGATATCGAGTTTTCCCATCATATCTTTTTGTGCTTTTTTGATTCTATCAAGCACATCTTTAGGGATCAGCGCACCCGCATAGGTTTTTTGGTGAGAAAGAATAAAGACATCTGCATCATGACTCAGACCTTTTTCTGGTGATACTCCTACAGCAACAGGGATAGTGAAATGTGCATAGGAGTCAAATTTCTTACGATAACACTCTATATACTCGGCATTTTTAAAAATAGTGGTAATTTTCTTTTTTAATTCAATGATATTCTTTGATTCTTTACGTGAGTCTTCATAATCATTACAGGATGAAACCTCAATATCGATGTTACCCTTAACCAGTTTGTGTTCAACCGAGGTAAGATCATCCGTATTCACTTTCGTTTCAACATCAACCTTACAGCCCGAAAGGATAAGCACTGAGCTTGCAATCACTAACCATTTGTTCATTTTATATACCTTTAGATAAACAAAGTGCTTTCATATGGTTATCATATCCAGCCGTAATTAGCTTATGGTTTTCACTATTTTTGTGACACTGATCATTGAACCAGATCAAACATGACGGGCGGTATCGGCCGCAGCATCAAAGCGACATTGCATATTGGAGGAAAGAGAACACTAATACAAACCGATGTTCCATACTGAAACAGGTTAACGGGTTGATATGGATTATGTGTTTGGTTAAGGAAAAAACTCACACCAAGACAAGTCACTACGCTACCACTTGCGGGCAGTAAGATTCATTTGTCTGTGAAATAGACGAACAGCAGTCATTTGTCGGTAATAAAAAAATCAGCGCTGGCTCTGGTATGTCAGGAAGCCGAATAGGAAGCGGGTAGTGGTACACGTGTTTAGGGCAATCGACAACTCATTTTTTGTTAATTCTTTTATTATATTTTCTCCAATATATAAAAAGGATTATTAAATTTATAGCTATCGATAGCATTATTGATAATATGTAATTAATTATAATATTTTCAACCATATTTATACTGTCTGTAAGAATCGGATATACTAAACAAGTAAATACAGAATATGATAAAAGAAAAATAATTATCTTATGTAGATTCTGTTTTTCAATATAACGGTTAAGATACATAATAAATCCAAAAGATGACAAAAATATAGGGTTAAGTGCAAATTGAAAAAATGTCATGAAATATCCTCTTTAAATAAAAGTAACTGTGTATCTCATAACCTATGTTCTAAGTTTACAACAGTATGTTGATTTATGGGAATAACTCCCACCCCTAAACATCTTTCCAAAGTGGTAGGCGAATATCAGTCCTATTTTTACGAACTTTTTATTCGCCAAAACACAATAAGCCGCGTCAGATAAGAGAAATTGTAGAGGTCAAGAAATACGGAACCATTTCAGCCTCTTTCCATCGCTGTTCATATTCAACCGGAGAGAGCCTTCCGTTAAAACGATGAGTACGATGATAGTTGTCTCAACAATCACCGACTAAAGTCGGTGGTTGACTTTTAATATGGAAAAATAAAAATTGGCCACTGACTTAGCATCTTTAAAAACATACAAACTCCTCAGATGCCATCAGTGTCATCAGGTAATACCTGCGGCTTTACTTGCTGCTGTTGCTGCTCGTGCCACAGGCTGGTCAGCCCGCGATGCCCGCACTCCAGAGCCATATCTCGAAATTCAACCGCATTCATCTCATCATCTATCATCATCATTTCAACAGCGAGTTGCATATTAGTACCGGTAATAACCTGCCACTGTGGATGAATTAAAGCCAATTGAGCGGCCTGACGAAAAGGAGAGCCTCCTAACAGATCTGTCAGAAAAACCCCCCCTTTCCCCAAATCACAGGCTTCTCTGGCGGCATATAATTTCTGATACAGTTGCTCTGTCGTCATATCATCGGAAAAATCAATAGCTACGCACAACGGCTGTTTACCAATAATCTGCTCCACCGCCTGTAGCAGACCACTGGCAAACATCCCGTGCCCTGTGATTACAATACCCAGCATTTTTTTTCCTTATAAAAATCCCACCAATTTACCAACAACCCCAAATACGGCTGTGATACCGATAAGTTTTACCGGCGAGAAACCGCGTTTCATCAGCCAATAAACCAACAAAGTAAAGGTGAGAGGCAATAAATTCGGCATCAGTTTATCGAGGACGTCGGTCTGCAATGCGATTTTTGCCTCACCTGCCTTCATAACAAAAGGTGTTGAAAGATGGACATAAGAAGCAACAAGCGCACCAATAACCGTCATACCGACAATCGAAGCAGCATGAGAAATGTTTTTTGTATGAACTTTCAGCATGGTTATCGCTTTGGTGCCGGTGTGATAACCGTAATGCGCCAGACCAAAACGCAGCGAAAAATGCACAACATTGAACATCAAAAGGAACAAAATAGGCCCCAGAATACTTCCCTGTAAAGCTAATGACGCCCCGATACCCGCACAGATTGGCAACAATGTTAACCAAAACAACGCATCACCTATCCCGCCTAATGGCCCCATCAGGGCAACTTTTACCGCACGAATAGTGGAAATTTTCTCTTTACTGCGCTCCATCGCCAGCACCAGACCGGACAGGAAAGTCACGTCAAACGGATGGACATTGAGAAACTCCATGTGCATTTTCATCGAGCTAGTCAAATCGTCGGGGTTTTTGTGGATCTTACGCAACGACGGGATCAGCGTGTAGAGCCAGCCTCCGGCCTGCATACGTTCATAATTGAAAGAAGCCTGTAACAACAAAGAACGCAGAGCCATCACATTGATTTCACGTTTTGTTAAATCTTCTGCCGGTGTCATATCAATATAGTCATCACGATATGCCAAGTTGCCATCCTGATCGAGATCCTTTCCATGCTTGCGACTTTTTTCAGACACTGTCTTATCCAATTTATTAAATACCATCTTGCATCTCCTCTGCGGAATTTGACGGTGATGATGTACCTTGCGGATTCCCATTATCGTTACGAGTGCGATTGAAAAAATCGATTAAAGCAATTGCGAGTCCACCTAACGCGATAGCAATGATGGGCAATTGCAGGAAAGTGACCGAAATAAAACCAAGAATGAAATAAGCCACATAGACTTTTTTCATCATGACTTTCATTAACAGAGCAAAACCGATGGCCGGCATCATGCCACCCGCAACAGAAAGGCCCTCAAGCAGCCATTTTGGCGCTTGTTGTACAATAAATCTGGCAGTATCTGCACCAAAGTAAATAGGGAGAAAGGCAACAATAAAATAGAAGCAGAACAGGATAATGATACCGAAATAGTTAACCCATTCTATTCCACGCCAGTTGCGTTTTTTTACCATCTGATCGCACTTGTGCATCATCGGGGAATAAACGGTAAACAGCAATGTTATACAACCCTGTACAGCGATAGCAAAAGGCACGGCAATACCCACCGCGACCTTAGGATCTGCCTGTGTGAGAATGGCAAAAGTCGTTCCGATTATCCCGCCAATCACAACATTGGGGGGTTGTGCTCCAGCCAGCGGCACCATTCCCATCCAGACAAGTTCTAACGCGCCCCCAACTAATAACCCCGTCTGGATATCCCCTAAAATCAGCCCGACCAATGGCCCGATAACAACCGGACGATGGATATGAGTCAATCCGTTGAATAAATCAATCCCTGCAATCCCTGCCAGTATTGAGATCAAAAGTGCGTCAATAAACATATTCACTCTCCTCAGTTCAGAAGATCAGCGATATCTTCACCCGATTCATCCGGTACTCGACGAATTTCACAGGGAATACCCCTTTTTTGTAGTTCAATAAAAGCCTCAATATCTTCTTTATCCACAGCAACTGTTTTATGGATCTGCGTTTTTCCTTCTGAAAAATGCATATTTCCGATATTCACAAAATGGATTGGAACATTACCTTTTACGAGCATCAGTACATCCTTAGGCGTTTTACAGACGATGAAAATTTTCTGCCGTTCTGCAGCGTTATGAATGACATCAATCGTTTTTTGCAGAGTAAAATAGCGGGTCTGGACACCATCAGACATCACCATGTCCATAAGAGACTGCTGAACAAGATCATTTGCTGCTTCGTCATTCGCCACAACAACAAGATTGACACCCAGAGAATTTGCCCAGGTAACGCCAACCTGTCCGTGTATCAAACGATTATCAATACGGGTTAATAGAATGTTTGGGGTAGACATACGGACTCCTTTTATTGTTCTGATTGGGTATAGGGATAAATCTGAACGCCTTTTACTACGCGGTTAACTTCACCTGTCGGGCATGGGTTATCGGGGGTCAGGCCAAGAGCCAGTGAGGTTTCAAAACCCAGTACCTGAAAGAAAAGTAAATAAGGAAAAAGAAGCCAGCTATCCGATAAATCAGCCGGAATTTCCAGAGATTCAGGATGGGGCAGACTGGTTAGGACGATGATTTGTTTTGCCAGACCATCGCGCCTGAGTTCATTGAGCAAATCGATATCATAGTGACGGCAATGGGGATCTGCGGAGAGCATAACAACCACTAGCGTATGATGATCAATCATAAACTTCGGCCCGTGCCGTACCCCCATGCAAGAGTCGTAACGTGTTGCTATCCGGCCTGCGGTTAATTCCAGCATCTTTAGCGCACCTTCTTCAGCAATGCCGGCAAAACCGGGACTACCCAGCGCAATCATACGCTTGAATCCCAGCCCGATAATTCGTTGGATCAACGGTTGCCAATCCGGTGCCTGTGTTTCACACAGTGCAGCGACTTTTTCCAGTGCGCTTTTTTGTTTTGCAATATCGAAAGTCCGATCCCCCAGAAGTAACAGTGTTGCCATCGCCATACAGCTAAAACTGGAAGTCATGGCAAAGCTACGATCGTTGGTCCCTTCCGGCATCACTAGCGAACAGACATGCTTTCTGTTCTCAGCATAACGTGCCAGCTCCCCTTCAGGATTACAGGTAAGGATCAGATGGTGGCAATCAGCCAGAAGAGAATCAGCTAATTGAATAACGGCAGTACTTTCAGGACTATTACCGGAACGGGCATAAGAAACCAGTAACGTGGGTTTAGTCGTATCCAGATATTGCCGGGGAACGGGAACAATATCTGTGGAGGCAACGGCCTGAATATCAGGCCTGTATTTCTTTCCGTCATACAACTTTCCATCATACAACTTTCCGTCATTCAATTTTGCACCAGCCAGCCAGATTTCACGCAGATAGGGAGCAACCGCCTTTCCCACAAAGGCCGAAGACCCCGCTCCACACAGAATAATCTGTAAATCCGGTTTCATGAGCAACTGCTGGAGAAAAGGTTGCCAGTATGGCTGGCGGTGTCGCAGTTCATGATACAAAGTACGCCACAATCTTGGCTGATGCAGGATCTCTTCCGCAGTATGATGTGCCTGATGTTCAACCAACCACTGAGCTGAATGAGGGAAAAAAGCATTCATAATCCAACCCTCCCCGCTTCACAAGCCTCGGCGTAATCCCTCAGTATCTGCCGGATTTTATCCATAACCCACGCTTTAGGGTCATCATAGGCAAGATAACCCGCATTTATTGCTCTGGCCTGTTCAGGCAGGAACTGGCTTATCATGGAAAGAGGAGGTGGTTTACACCGCAGGTTAGAGAGCAACTTTTCAACAGCAGATTCAACGTCAGAATGAGTCCAATAGTAGCGGATGCGATCACTTAAACTATATTGACGATCAAGATGCTGTTCATGAGTATTGCCTTTATAGTACGAGCGCCAATATTCCGGCTGATTGCACATAACCCGCTCCAGTGTTTCACTTAAGTGGGCAGCCTCTGATTCCCCATTCCATTCACGATCCAGCTTCTCAAGAGCAAACAGCCCTTCCCGCAGGGCAAAGGTCAGTGCTGGCCCCACTTTCAGAATGGCAAAGTGATCACGAACCAGATTACGATAAGTTTGTGGTGTCTGGTAATCCGTTGAATGGGCTTCATAAACCATATTCGATTGCGTCGCGATATACTGACTGAGTGCATATGCTTTTTCTGGTCGATAATGCTCAATTTGGTGATTACCGAACTCAACACCCGGCTGTACAACCAATGCAATGACCCGCGGCCAAACGTGCGCCAGATGTGATTTCACCCATTCTGCCCGATGAATTTTCAGTGTAGATGCCGCAGAAACAGCGGTGGTAATCTTCATTTTATCCACAACGTCTTCTGTCGTTCCTCCCGGAACAGGAACTTCTGTGCCAATCACATAAACGGGTTTTTCACCGCCATGTATTTGCCAGCTTTGTTCGGCGGCCAGACAAAGACGGGCAGCCCGTTTAGCAACAATATCGTCAGTCAATGGAACAGGGTCATCGGCACAAGACATGGAGCAATCGAGATGAATTTTGCGAAAACCAGCCGCGACATAATCATAAATCAGGGTTTCTGCAAGTGTCATCGCTTCTTCCGCTGGTTGAGCCTGCCAGACATTAGGTCCCAGATGATCTCCCCCCAGCCATATTTTTCCTCTCGGAAAACCGACTGAATCTGCGATCTCCCAGAGTCTATTACGAAAATCAGCGGGCTTCATTCCGGTATAGCCACCAAATTGGTTAACCTGATTAGATGTGGCTTCAATCAATACGCAAGTTTCCCGTTCTTTCGCAAACCGGAATGCACTTTCCAATACCCAGGGGTGAGTGGAACAAATAGAGTAAATACCTACTGATTCACCCGATTTATGTCGGGAGATAAGCTGTAATAGCGATTGCATAATGTTTCATGTCTCCAATACCTTAATAGACCCAGTTTTAGTGTCATTCTTAATCTCTACGACTACTGCACGACGCTTACAAACTTGAATAATCAGTAGGTTGAGCAAAAAGTGATAAGCAAAAATGACGGGAGAAAATGATTAAGCATTGGTATTAATAGCACGAAAACATTACAGCAAAGGAAAACAACCTAAACTGTGATCCTGATTAAAAGTTTATTTTTTCGGAAATGTGTGAAAAAAACCTTATTTTTCACATAAAAACAAAATATAATTTCTTTAAATGATTTTTAACCAAATATTTATAATCGGGATATTCAATAAGCTAGAAAGTTTCTGACAATATTAAACGATAAGTTTTGTCAAAAATTTGTAAGAGAAATTACAGCATTGCCCTAGTGATGGAAATCACAAAACAATAAAAAGCCTCATGTGCCTTATAGATTTGAGGCCGGGCTCTTGCTTGGATATAACCCGATAAATAAATAGTACAAGCAATTCCCAGCCACTAATTAAACGAGTAGATTAAAAATCACAAAGAAAATCAGCCAGTATTGGATTAAAGCGGGTCGGAGCTTCCCAAAACGGAGCATGATCCATCCCTGCTAAACTAATAACCTTATCCTGCCAAAGGTTTTGGTAATTCAGGCCTTCGATATATTGCGCATTGATGAAAGGATCCCCACTTCCATTGATGATAGCCAAAGGTATTTTGCTTGTTTCAGCCAATAATTTTTGATCTGTTGCCTGTGGAGAAGTAAAGGCTTCAAACATATACTGACGTGATAAACCATCCGTTCTTGCCACCACATCAAAAATAAACTGATCATGTGGCGCATTAACACCTACTGTCTCATAGGCATAATTTCTCACATCCTCTTCAGTAAAATCAGCCTTACCGGCAAGCCCCATATGTTCACTCTGATGAAAACCAAGTGTGACATTATCTTTACCGGCGGCTACAGGTGGTGTACCGCAAATCATCAACCCAATCATTTTGGGAAACAGAGCCAGCATCTCCAGCCCGATATGCCCACCTAATGACCAGCCGAAAATAACAACTCTGTTTATGCCGATTTTTTCCAATACTTCAATAACAGTACGGGCATAGGCCGGCATTGAATATGCCTTACGCGGCTCACTGGCATTGGAGGATGCCCCGTGCCCCGGCAAATCAAGAGCCAATACCCGATAATCCTTTTTAAAGTACTCTACCTGATGGCGAAATATTTCTTTACTGCTTGAATTCCCATGTATAAATAAAACAGGTAACCCGTTACCACCAGAATCTAATACTGAAATACGTGCATAACGGGTTGATACATCATAGTAGTGGATACCATTGTGTGTAGCAGCCATGATTTATCTCCTGATGAGGTAATAACAGAGTAGTCTTTATATAGAGAGAAGTTATTAACGACAGGCCTTCATAAAAGTAGCATGACTCTACGGTATTTTTTCACACATCTCAATGAATAACATTCATATACAACTGATCTTTTTCATCAATGATTTTTAAACGAAAAATGTAAAGAACCGATTTATCAATAGAATAAATAGGTTATAGCCATTTTATTTCAAGTTATCTTTTATTATTTAAGATAAAGGATATCTTTCTATTTGAGAAGGAATGTTACTATTATAAAAAATATATAATTTAGATTTCACCACATTTCATCTAGGAGCCATATAACTGTAGCCCCCTAGAATACCCGATTGCCATTTTAGTTAATATACATTTCCAAAACCATGTTCTTTATGACCAAATTATTTAACTATCAACAAGATGGATTTTTTCTTTTTCTTCATCATTCTTATTATTTGGCGAGATTAAAAAACGACCTTTATTCCCGTACTGATCATAAATAGTAATATAGAACTCAGGATACCAATAATCCTTTACCTCAGGAAAAGTTGGATCATTTACCAATATAACAGTAAAGCAAAGGAAGCCAACCTTCTGCCGAACTGTAATATCTATAGGAAAATTAACTGGTAGATTAAACCATATAGCATTCCCTATGGAAATAGTCTTTTCTTTTCCCAATGACCAAAGGAAATGGGCATAATAAACTGTATGATATTCATCTTCAGAATAAAGTTGGTGAATAGAATCAATCTTTCCACCATCATGTTCTAATTTCATAATATGACGTTTTCCATACTGATCATTTGGACTGATAGACACATATGTGTTCTCTTGTATCCAACCAAGCTCACCATAGTGGGTAGTAATGATTTTACTATCCATTTTTATATGGGACATATCATAAAATATTTCACTAATCGCAGTTAATTGTAAAAATGCAGATACATCATCAAAATCTCCGCCATATGAGATAGAATGCTCACCGTCTGGAGCCTGTACCAACACGCCTATTTGTTTAATGTGATTACTCTCTGTTGGTGCGCAGTATACATAATAAGTTAATGTATTTATAAAATTTGATTTCTTTATTGAATTTGAAGCCTGCTCCCTTGAATTCATTAAAGAAACACTACTGGGAATAATAATAGCAGTAAATTCATTAGGCTCATCTGTATATCCCCATGTAAAATCATCATTTTCAGAAACGTCAAAGGACAATTTTTCACCTGTATTATAGTCAATGAGCCAAGTGTTTTTAGATAGTATCTTATTTGGTATTGATATATTCATATCATTTTTATCCTTTGGTGTTATATGAACATCAATCAATATCCTATGCCTTCCATTGGAAAATATATTCTCACTATTACATAGTTGACGAAAACCAATTTTTAAATGAGAAACCCCATTCCAAGATGAATATTTATCGTCATCTTTAAAATCAATCATATAAAACCTCCAATTAAATCATTAAAAGCCCTTGAATATTGATTTTAGTTCTATGGATCTTTCAGAACATGAAAATTTTTAATAAACCGATAACAACGACTAATACAAAAAATACTTGGCAGTAGTATTAAGATAATCATCTATAATCATTTATCAGTGTTTTCAGCTAAAAAAATACCTCCGATAAATTTCATGTATATCTAGACCTCTAGGGTCTATGCCCTCTCTTTCTGCTATCTGTAGTTCCCTATAAAATATATTAGAATAATTATATTGAAGATTTCGCCATAAAAGATTGTCAAAAGTATAAGAAAATCCGTTTGTTGCCCACGCACGCTGTATCTCTTGGATATCTGTAGCACTATATATCTGACTACGGGCTTGTAAGTCATACCGAAACGCATTAATAAATTCAGTACCATTACGACTATTTACATTTATGATAGGTGTATACAACTGGTCTACTGTATTAATTCCAATATCTACCGCTCCAATCCCCCCTCCCACTTCTACCAGGTTATTCATTCTACTTACTCCTTGAGTTGTATCAAAACCCAGCATGTCTAAAGCAGAAAAAAATTCAGCGTTACCCGCAGGAAGAGTAAGTTGCAATGTATGAAAATTACTCCCTGCAGGACTTATGACTTCCTGAACATATCCCATTCGTACTGCCATATCAAAATAAGCTCTCGTAGATACGTAAACACTACTTTGCCTTCCTTCACTCAAACCTTCCTGAGGCACGCGTCCTAGTAATTGCATATGTTCTATTCTCGGAGACGGTGGCCCGCTTACAGCAAACCTCTCTGGCATTTCTGCCGGCGCTGTAGCCCCTGTAGCCTCTGTCGTCAGCATATGGCTAGCACTCGCTTGCCGGATGCCCCAAGCCAGTTTTCCGAGCACCGAACTGCCCAGACTGACCGCCCCAAACCCCATTGATACCCAGCCCAGAATAGCCGAGGCCTGGGGGTTACTTTCCTCGGTCAGGCTACTGGCAACCCCGGTCGCT